>CAZJAW010000187.1:0-5324 GCA_964544035.1 uncultured Rhodobacterales bacterium | reverse complement strand
TCCACTGATTGTCGCCCCAGCCTTTGAACTTGCTGTCGACCTTGTCCCACCAGCCGCTGCCTTGCGGGCCACCATCTTGCTGTTCCATGTCCTTAATTCGGAAACCCAGAAGCACAGCCTTCTTCGCCCACTGGTTCACGTGCCAATCACCGCTGGCTTGCTTTTCCGCAACCCGCAGCTTGCCGCTGTCAAGCGCGGCCAACGTATCCTCGATTGCTTCACGGGTTTCACCTGTCGTCGCAGGCGTGATCGAATCGCGAGCATCCCATGCGGCTTCGATGGCGGTTTCAAGCTGTGCGTTGGACATGGTCATCTCCCCTAAATTGTCGCGGCGCTTAGACAACAATCCGTGCCCCCATGCAATCACATCTGGGCAAGAGCGGCTTGTCGCGATACCCCTAGCCTCAAAGCTTCAGGAGCCTATTGAAATGCAAGACGACCGACAAAGCCCGTTCCGCGACGCCCATACGGACCGCAAAGCAGCCGAAGGCGTACCAGACACGCCGCAAACCCGCTCGCCTGCTTACGCGCTGGCCTTTGCCGACGACGAAGTCATGTGCCGCGACGAATTGCGCCCCGTGCGGTTGCAGCTGGAACTGCTTAAGCCCGAAATGATGATGAACGAGGCAAACGTCAAATCCACAATTGTCATGTTCGGCGGCGCACGTATTCCAGACCCAGAACATAAAGAAAAAGCTCGCACGCAAACACTGGCCGATTTGTCACATTTTTATTCCGAGGCGCAGATTTTTGCGCGCCTCATGACCAAGAAATCCATGGAAAGCGGTGGTACGGAAAACATCGTAGTCACAGGCGGCGGTCCAGGTGTGATGGAGGCGGGTAACCGTGGCGCCTACGAGGCGGGTGGACGCTCAATCGGACTGAACATCGTGCTGCCGTTTGAACAAGCGCCCAATTCCTTCGTCACGCCAGATCTAGCCTTCAACTTCCACTATTTCGCGATCCGCAAGATGCACTTTTTGATGCGGGCACGGGCCATCACTGTATTCCCCGGCGGGTTCGGGACGATGGACGAATTGTTCGAAGCGCTGACACTGATCCAGACAGGCCGAATGGAACGTGTACCCTTCTTACTGTTCGGACGTGAATTCTGGGAAAAAATCATCAACTGGGATGCGCTGGCGGATGCAGGCACCATTTCGCAGGACGATCTTGACCTGTTCCGCTTTGTCGAAACCGCCCAAGAGGCGATCGACATCATTGATTCATGGGGTTCGACAGAAAAACGCGGCGAAGTACCGGGGCGCTAAGCCCTATTGCGCAGCGCGATCACGACCGCGCTGTTGCGAACCACCAGCTCAGTAGGTCGGCTTAGGCAGACACGGCGGACGGAAGAAGACACACGTCAACGCGGTCTGATAGCGTTTCAACAACATCACCTGCGTCTGTTTCGCGAATGGCATATCCGTATCCAGCAAGGCGGTGTTTCCATTCGCGGCGCGACAGCGCTTTGGTGCGTTCGCGTGTGGCCAAGTCAGCAATCTGAGCTTCGTCCAAACGGTCTTGGTTGTTCATTGTGAGCATTCGATATCTCCATAATCCCGAGGGCTACTGAAGATATCAATGGAAGGCGACCAAGGCAGCATTGTTGCGCAAACCAGAAAAGATTGTGACCTTTCGCGGAACAATTCCCCACATGGTAGTGATTCGGCCTACTTCAGGCCTGCATCCGCTTCGATCTGCTTGCGCGATTTGCGCGCCCGCTCGGTAGCAGATTTCAATTGGCCACAAGCCGCCATGATGTCTTCACCGCGTGGTTTTCGGACCGGGCTGGCATACCCGGCCTTGTAGACAATCTCGGAAAAAGCGCGAATGCGATTGTTCGAACTGCGCGTATAGGGCGCACCGGGCCATTCATTAAACGGGATGAGGTTGATCTTGGCTGGAATGCCTTCGATCAACTTAACCAAACGGTGCGCATCTTCATCGCTGTCGTTCACGCCGTGCAGCATCACGTATTCAAAAGTGATCCGTTCGGAATTTGACGCCTTGGGATAAACACGCAGGGCATCTAGCAATGTTTCGATGTTCCATCGCTTGTTGATGGGCACAAGGGTATCGCGCACCTTATCGGTGGTCGCGTGAAAGGACACCGCCAACTGGCACCCAATTTCCTCAGCCGTGCGTGCGATCTCGGGTACTACGCCGCTTGTACTCAGGGTTATGCGACGCCGTGACAGCTGAATACCTTCGGCATCCATCGCGATCTTCATGGCATCACGCACGTTCTCAAAATTATACAATGGCTCGCCCATGCCCATCAGCACAATGTTGGACAGCAGTCGCGTCTCTACATTGCGCTCGCCGGGAGTGGGCCATTCCTCAAGATCATCACGCGCCATCATGACCTGGCCGACAATTTCGCCCGCCGTCAAATTACGCACCAACTTCTGTGTGCCTGTATGGCAGAAAGAACACGTCAGCGTGCACCCGACCTGAGACGAAATGCAAAGCGTTCCGCGAGAATCCTCTGGGATATAGACAACCTCAACTTCATGGCCGCCTGCAATGCGTACCAGCCATTTGCGCGTGCCGTCTGTGCTGACTTGTTTGGATACGACTTCAGGAATTTCTATAACGAACGTCTCGGCCAACTCAGCGCGATAGGTCTTGGACAAGTTCGTCATAAGATCGAAATCTCGCACGCCCCATTGATAAATCCACTGCCATATCTGACCGACACGCATCTTAGCCTGCTTTTCGGGTGTACCTTGGGCGATCAGCGCATCGCGCATCGCGTCACGAGTCAGACCAACAAGGTTCACAGGCCCTTCCGGAAGTTTCCGGGGAATCGTCATTACGTCCTGCGTGATCGGCGCGTCAGCCATGGTTCATATCCATACGGTAAGGTGATGCGCCCCTATATAGGAAATCCGCCCCTGATCAAAAGGATTCGCGTGAAATGAAAAAGGGTGGTCGTCGCAGCGGCCACCCTCTTCCTCATCTTTACAGCATCTCAAGATTTCGCGGACTTGCCTCTCGTCTTGAAATCCAGGTCACTCAGCAGCGACAGCTTTGGGTTTCCAAGCAAATGGCGCAAACGCTTCGTCAGTTGGAGTTTCAAATATCGCGTTGGTGTAGTTCGACATGACCTTCTGAGAGAAAATCAGAATAACATCCAGAATGGCCCTCTCGTTATAACCAGCCGCTTCAAAGGCCGCGACCGCATCTGCACCGGGGTGACCATGCGTGTCATGAATGGCCAGCGTAAAGGCGCGCAGTGCTTCCAGCTTCTCCGGCAGAGGTGTCTCGTCCCGCAGCGCACTCACAATGTCATCATCAATTTTCTCCATCTTGGCGATGGCACTGTGGGCAGGCACACAATAATGGCAGGCATTAGCAACGTTGACGGTCATCCACACAACTGTGCGCTCTTCCGGCGTGAACTCTGTGCCACTCATCACGAGGCGGTGCACCTGCTGATAGGCTTCCAGAAACGCCGGGTTGGTCGCCATGACGGCGTGCAGATTGGGCACGCGACCAAACGCTTTAATCGATCCTTCCAACAACGGCTTTGAGCCGTCGGGAGCGGACTCAAGTGTGTGTAAGGTGGTGGTAACCATGTCTGTATCCTTTCCGGTTGGGAATTGAACAGACATCTAATACTAGACCACCTAGTTCTCATCCCTCACAAACGCAAAGCGACCGTGCATCGCTGCACAGTCGCTCATGCATGTGAAATAACCGAACCTAGCAGGTTAACCGCCGCAACGCGCCGCCGCATCGTCTACAGCAGCTGTAAAGCCCAACAATGAAAACGTATCCTTCGTCGTGGTGCCGCGACCCGAGATACCAGTCACAACCGCATCAGCACCACGTTTCATAGCAGTGACGATTTTGCTGTCATCCGCAGTGGTCGCAGGCCAAGCCCATTCCCCGTCGGTGAACAACTCAAATTCGTTGCCACTGATGTTCACGTTGACTGTGGATCCTGAACGGAATGGGTAGCCACCAGTAAAGGCGACTTGCCCTTGGGCACCCGCACTTGGACGGTAGAACACCATCAGCAAAATCTGTCCGCGTGTCGCCGCAACAACGCGACCTTCGCGCGTGTTCACAGTCTCCTTGGGTGTCGCGACGCTCCAACACTCAGTTGGGTTATCTTCAACAAAGACGCTCCAGTCTGTGTTTGACGCAACACGGTTTGTGCTTTGCTCTTGCGCCAGTGCAGCGCTGGTCATCAATGACACAACCCCCAGACCCAGCATAAATTTCGACATAATTCCCATTCTTACAGCCTCCAAGCTGTCCAAACCTCAATCGCCAACCGCACCTTTGGCACACCGTTTTCGGCGCATTCTCTTGCAAGGGCGGCAAATCTTCTCGACAAGTGGCACACTAGCGCGAAATTCGCGACGCAGGAAAGCAGAATTGGCGGCTTTTCGCGCAGAATTGAGAGGAAATATGACGCATCCAGCACAGAATGCCGTAACATTGGCCGAAGTTTGGCGTGGCCCGTTCCTAGAGAGCGCGCATTCCGGCCATGCAGTGGTCTGCGATGACAGCGGTCAGATCGTAAAAGCTTGGGGTGAACCTGCGTCCATCGTGCTGCCACGGTCATCCTCAAAAATGCTGCAAGCCCTGCCTTTGATCGAAAGCGGCGCCGCCGCCGCATACGGCCTGACACCAGAACACTTCGCCCTGGCTTGCGCCTCGCATCAAGGCGCAGCAATCCATACCGAAAAAGTGGGTGCGTGGATGGCGAAAATCCACAAATCCGACGACGATTTCTGCTGTGGCACACAAGTGTCCCGCGACCCCGAAATTCGCGATGCAATGATCCGCGCGCATGAATCTCCTTGCCGCATCCATAACAATTGCTCAGGCAAGCATGCAGGCTTTCTCACACTATCTGATCACCTAAAGGGGGGTCCCAACTACGTGGCCCCAGATCACCCAGTACAAACCGCCTGCCTAGAAGCCTTCGAGCGCATGACCCAAGAAACCTCGCCCGGATTTGGCGTCGACGGGTGCTCCGCCCCAAATTTCGCTTGCTCGATGCAAGGAATGGCCCGCGCTATGGCGACCTATGCCGCCGCAGACGATGAAAGCCCCCAAGGGCAGCTACGTAATGCAATGGCCAAACACCCCGATTTGGTCGCAGGCGAAGGGCGCGCCTGCACCCGGTTGATGCGCGCGTGCCAAGGCAAGGTCGCCATTAAAACAGGGGCAGAAGGGTATTTTGTCGCCATATTGCCTGAACAAAAAATGGGCGTTGCACTCAAAATCACAGACGGTGCAACCCGTGCCAGCGAATGCGCAATGGCGCAAATCCTAGTGAATCTCGGCGCAATGGATGCCAA
>CAZJAW010000186.1:0-5343 GCA_964544035.1 uncultured Rhodobacterales bacterium | reverse complement strand
CTGACCTTCCAAGCAAAGCCCGTGTTGTCATCATTGGCGGTGGCGTCATCGGCTGTTCTGTTGCCTATCACCTCACCAAACTGGGTTGGAGCGACGTCGCGCTGCTTGAGCGCAAACAGCTGACATCAGGCACCACATGGCATGCAGCCGGGCTGATTGCGCAGCTGCGGGCCACAGCCAACATGACCAAGCTGGCCAAGTATTCCCAAGAGCTCTACGGCAACCTTGAGGCGGAAACAGGTGTTGCCACAGGGTTCAAGCGTGTTGGCTCCATCACGGCGGCCCTTACCGGCGAGCGGCTTGAAGAGCTGCACCGCCAAGCGGCCATGGCGCGCGCCTTTGGGGTAGAGGTTGAAGAAATTTCACCCGCTGAAGTGAAGGCGAAATACGAACATCTGAACATCGACGACGTGACCGGGGGCGTTTATCTGCCGCTTGATGGGCAAGGCGATCCGGCCAACATTGCACTGGCGCTAGCCAAAGGCGCGCGCCAACAAGGTGGCCGTGTGCAAGAACGGGTGGCCGTCACAGATATCCTGCGCGACGGGCGGCGCGTGACGGGCGTGAATTGGCAAGGCGAAGATGGATCAAGCGGCCACATCGCGTGCGATCACATCGTCAATTGCGCAGGCATGTGGGGCCATGAGGTCGGGCGCATGGCAGGGGTCAACGTGCCCCTGCAAGCCTGCGAACATTTCTATATCGTGACCGAAGCAATCAAGGGCTTGACCGAACTGCCCGTGCTGCGCGTGCCAGATGAATGCGCGTATTTCAAAGAAGACGCAGGCAAAATTCTACTGGGCGCATTTGAACCTGTGTCCAAGCCGTGGGCGGTGGACGGCATCCCGCGTGATTTTGAATTCGACCAATTGCCCGAAGATTTTGACCATTTTGAACCCATTCTTGAGGCGGCTGTGAACCGCATGCCCATGCTGGCTGAGGCTGGCATTCACACGTTCTTCAACGGTCCAGAAAGCTTTACGCCGGATGATGCATACCACCTTGGCCTCGCACCTGAGATGGACAATGTCTGGGTCGCTTGCGGTTTTAACTCCATCGGTATTCAGTCTGCAGGCGGTGCTGGGATGGCGCTGGCGCAATGGATGGACGACGGTGAAAAACCCTTTGATCTGGGTGATGTCGATATCAGTCGGATGCAACCTTTCATGGGCAACAAGACCTACCTTACAGATCGTTCGACCGAGACGTTGGGCCTGCTTTATGCCGACCATTTCCCCTATCGACAAAAGGTCACCGCGCGCGGTGTACGGCGCACGCCGTTTCATCAGCACTTGCTGCAACATGGCGCTGTTATGGGCGAGTTGGCAGGCTGGGAGCGTGCCAATTGGTTTGCGCGCACGGGGCAGGAAGCGGCCTATGAGTATTCGTGGAAGCGCCAGAACTTCTTTCAAAACGTGGCTGAGGAACACCGCGCGGTGCGTGAAAATGTGGGCATGTACGATATGTCCTCCTTTGGCAAAATCCGGGTCGAAGGGCGCGATGCCGAGGCGTTCTTAAACTATGTTGGTGGCGGCAACTATTCGGTCCCAATTGGCAAGATCGTCTATACTCAATTCCTGAACAATCGCGGTGGGATCGAAGCAGATGTGACTGTCACGCGCCTGTCCGAGACAGCCTATCTGGTGGTGACACCCGCTGCTACGCGGCTGGCAGATCAGACATGGATGCAGCGCCACGTTGGTGACTTTAATGTGGTGATTACAGACGTTACTGCGGGCGAAGGCGTGTTGGCTGTGATGGGCCCTAATGCACGCAAATTGCTGAACGCTGTCAGCCCTGCGGACCTATCCAACGAGGCGAACCCATTTGGTACAGCGCAAGAGATCGAAATTGGCATGGGGCTGGCCCGAATTCATCGTGTGACCTACGTTGGTGAACTCGGTTGGGAGGTGTACGTCAGTACAGATATGGCGGGTCATGTGTTCGAAACACTGCATACGGCGGGGCAGGACATGAACCTTAAGCTGTGCGGTATGCACATGATGGATACCTGCCGCATCGAAAAGGGTTTTCGCCACTTTGGCCACGACATCACATGCGAAGATCACGTGCTGGAAGCGGGTCTTGGTTTTGCTGTGAAGAAGGACAAGCCGTCCTTTATTGGACGCGATGCGGTGTTGCGTAAACAGGACGCGGGGCTGAACACGCGCATGGTGCAGTTTCGCCTGACCGATCCCGAGCCGCTGCTTTATCACAACGAACCGATTGTGCGGGATGGGGAGATCGTCGGTTACCTTAGTTCGGGCGCTTATGGACACCATTTAGGTGGCGCAATGGGCCTTGGGTACGTGCCTTCTAAGGGCGAAACAGCGGCGGATGTTCTGGCCTCAACGTACGAGATCGATGTGGCAGGCACTCGCGTCAAAGCCGAGGCATCCCTGCGCCCGATGTATGACCCTAAATCAGAACGCACAAAGGCGTGACGCCCCCGTGATCCGGTGTTAGTGGTGGGTCGAGAGGACCCCCACAATGGCACAAGATTCTGGTGATACGCCTGCGGGCCTTGGCTTTGCGTTGGGGGCCTATCTCGTTTGGGGGCTCTTACCGCTTTACATGAAATTGCTTAGTCATATTAACCCGGCCGAGGTTGTGGCGCACCGCGTCATTTGGTCAGTGCCGATTGCCGCTCTTGTGTTGATCGTTTTGCGTCGCACAGGTGATCTGATGACAGCACTGCGCAGCCCGCGCATGTTGGCAATGGGGTGCATTACAGCCGCGCTCGTGTCGATCAATTGGGGGATCTACGTCTGGGCCATCGGTGCCGGACATACGGTGGATACAGCCCTTGGATATTACATAAACCCGTTGTTTTCTGTCGCCTTGGGCGCCCTCGTTTTGGGTGAACGTGTGACGCGCATGCAAGGTGTCGCGATTGCCTTGGCTGCCATCGCCGTGGCAGTCTTGATTTGGCAGGCGGGTTCGGTGCCTTGGGTCGCTGTTGGGCTGATCCTGTCTTGGGGGCTTTATGCATTGGCCAAGAAAAGGCTGCCAATCGGACCAAACCAAGGTTTTATGCTCGAAGTTCTCATCCTGTTGATCCCGGCACTTGCCTATGTGGGTTGGCTGCAAAGCACAGGTGCCGGGCATTTCACAGTCGGGATCCAGGACATGGTTTTGTTGCTTGGATGCGGTGCGGTCACAGCGGTGCCGTTGATCCTTTATGCCAATGGGGCAAAAGGGTTGCGGCTGACGACTATCGCGATTTTGGGATATCTGGCCCCGACGCTCATTTTTGTTATCGCGGTTTTTGTTTTCAAAGAACCGTTGGATCAGGGGCGGTTGATCGCCTTTCCGATTATTTGGTTAGCATTGATAATTTACTCGGTATCGATGATCCGGCAGATGCGGTCCCAAAAAAGTGCGGGCTGCACATCGGCTTGAAATAGAACCACTATTCTTGCGCAGACCTTCCTTGCCAACGGCGAAATCTGGCAAACTGACGGTAGGGAATAGTGTGTTCTGACCCTAGTGTTTCATGGTGGCACGATTATGCATCAGCCGGTGCGGGAAGTTAGCCTGCCTCGAACCAATCACGCGCCATTTTTGTCCAACCGCGCGGGATGCCATGCCCACCGTCATGTTCGCAAAATTGGATCGCACCTGCTCCGCAGCTATTGTCCCAAGTGCGGCAGCGGAATTGTTCTCCGATCTCAATGGTATCAGGGTGGCTGCGGCATTGATTGGCAGTGCGCGCAAGGGCGAGACTGTCCCAAAGGCTGCCTTGGTGCCAGTCACGAATGCCTCGCCCTTCAAAAGGCACCTGGTTGTCGCCAAATCCGTGGATTTGCAGGAACCGCACCGGGGCTGTTGGACAGTTGTTTGTGTCATTGGGTTGGCGCAGCGCGCCAGAGATCGAGGCGAAGCCTGCGAAGTGCTCGGCTTCTTTACATGCCATCAGCCATGCCATTGATCCGCCAGCAGAAAATCCCGCGACATAGACGCGGTCTAGGTCGATGTTGGCTTTGGACGCGGCGTCTTTGATGACGTCGAGGGTAAAGCGCACGTCGTCGCGCGAGCTGCCGTCGCGCCCGGACCAACGCAAAGTTTTGCGCCCCTCGATTGGGGTGCCGTTGGGCGCAATCACGACATAGCCGTCTTCTGCGAAATCAGACTTGATCCCGCCGCGAAAGATCATCGTTCCACGGGCATTGTGGCCGTGGAAAAATACCAGAGCGGGCATTTTTTCATCAGCGCTTTCAGGGGCCAACATATGATAGCTGCCTCCTTCAATTTCACAGGGAGCATCAGGCCCGCATTCGGCAGTGGCAAGGGAGGGTAGGGCGAGGAGGAGGGGGATCAGATATTTCATACCCGCATTGAAATCATGCGACACAAGGCGGAGCAATGGGTCATCCGCGACTTCGCCGGAACGTGATAGGGGTTGCCTTGGCATGGCACATTTGTCAGGCGGAGGCATGAGTGACAAATACGCCCCGCCGCAGGACCCGTTAGAGGTGCTTCATGACGACGCCGAGATGCTGGTGGTCAGCAAGCCTGCGGGCTTGTTGAGTGTGCCGGGCAAGGGGCCGCATTTGGCCGATTGCCTGATTTCGCGCGTGCAGTTGGTGTGGCCACAAGCACTGCTTGTGCACCGTTTGGATCGTGACACAAGCGGGGTGATGGTCTTTGGCGTTACGCCGCACGCACAGCGGTTTTTGTCCAAGCAGTTTGAGTTGCGCGCGGCAAAAAAATCCTATGTGGCAAGGGTCTGGGGTCGGTTAAGCCCCAAGACAGGGCGTGTTGATTTGCCGTTGATCGTGGACTGGCCAAACCGCCCGCGTCAGCATGTGGACCACGAAAATGGCAAGGCTGCGATCACCGATTGGCGGGTGCTACGGGATACAGAAGCTGAAAGCCGGGTGCGCCTTAGCCCTCGGACCGGGCGTAGCCATCAATTGCGCGTACACATGCTAGAACTCGGTCATCCGATCCTTGGCGATCCTTTTTATGCCACAGGGGCGGCGCGGGATTTTGAACGGTTGATGCTGCATTCCGAAGAGCTAAAGATCAAGCACCCGGATTCTGGGCGTATGATGAAGTTTCGCGCGCCTGTTCCATTCTGACCGGGCAACGTTCGGAAAGGACTTTTCTGCGGTACGGCGGATCAAAGAGTTAACGCTATAAAATTAGGAGAAAAGGGCGATACACAAGCTGCACAGAAAGCATGTACAACTGTACGTCGTTTATACACCCAACCTGCCGCGCGATGGAACACGCTGTTTTGAGGGCAAATATGTGAATTTTCGATTTTTTTATTTTGGTGAATTCAAGTTTAACCATTTGAAAAATAATGTTTTTCCATGACCACCCGCAGTTATTGTT
>CAZJAW010000185.1:0-5438 GCA_964544035.1 uncultured Rhodobacterales bacterium | reverse complement strand
AGGACTCAACCGCTTCAGGTACCGCTACAAACAAAAAATGAAGTGGCGACCACCACTTCATGAAGAAAGCAGACTTTCGTGCATGGCGCAGCATCTGTTACTTCGGGCTCAAAGCGGACTTGCGGCAATGCAGCACAGTCAAAAGCTGTTCGGATGACAGCTAAACCACGTTTCCGAGCCGCCGATGTCAGCACATCGTGGAAACCACCATCGCATCCAAAAACGCTGCGAGATCGAGCTTTAGAGGGAACTCTTAAAGTTGATCATAGTCGCTGACCAGCAAATGCTTGGGGTCAGTGTCTTCGACAATATTTGAAAAGCGACCAACGGGATCGCGGAAAATATTATCGGTTTCGTCATCATTGACGGTCGAGACTTCTCCGATCAGGACATCCCCACCTTCGCCCCAGAAAGCGTGCCAGTCGCCCGGGCGCAGCGTCACGGATTCTCCCGGTGCAAAGGACAGTTTTTCGCCGGGAGCATAGTCGCGCAGGATACCGTCGCACATCACCCGCCCACCACGATCTTCGGAAAATTTGCCGTTATCGTCCGAACCATACAGTTCGACCACAAGTGTCGCCCCGCCACGGTTGATAATGTCTTCTGCCTTTAGGACGTGCGTGTGCATCGGCGAGAGTTGATCTTGGCGCGAGATCAGCAGTTTTTCTGCGTAACACATGCCTCCCCCTGCAATGAGGTCACTTTGCAAACCGTTGCGCAAAGTGAAAAGGAATAGGCCCATTTTGTCGAAGTCGCCCGCGCCGTAGTCGGTAATATCCCAGCCGCAGCGCGCATCGATCACGTGACGGGCCGCAAGCGCATTGGTTTTGAATTCCTCCGGCGTCCAATAGGCAAAGGGCGGCAAAGAAAATCCATATCGGCGCATCATGTCGTCGGCTTGCGCCATGATCTCGTTGATTTGAGAGCGTTTCATGCCTTACGTCCTGCCATAGGCAGGCCTGCTTGGTCAAACGGATGCAACTGGGTGGCATCAGAAACGCAAACGATCAGGACGGATTGGTATCTAACCGATGGGCCACTGATCTCGAAACATGGCATTTGTTTCAGTCGCGCCCCTTAGTCATCACCATCACGTCAACATGAAGACCTTCTGCAAATGGTAGGGTTTGCAAAACGCCCAAGTGTTGGGCATCTTGGCTGCCATGGAATTCCTAAGCGTTCATCACAACGGCTTTCTTATCGCAATGTCTTGCGTGGTCGCGCTTGTCGCTGGGTTTACGGGCTTGTCACTGACACGCGACCTATCGGAAAAGCCGATGTTTCAGAAAAAGGCATCGGTGGCATTGGCGTCCGTCGCCTTGGGCGGCGGCATATGGGCGATGCACTTTGTTGCCATGCTCGGCCTGCAAATGCCGATTTTGTTCTTTTATGATGCAGCCATTACATTGGTTTCAGCTTTGTCTGCCATTCTGATCGTCGGTTCTGCCCTCATCCTGATGCATTTTACGACCCGAACGCCAACGATCATCACGCTTGCCGGGGGTATAGTTGGCGTTGGCATTTTGGTCATGCACTACATAGGCATGGCCGGGCTTGAGATGTGCCGCGCCGTTTACACCCCATCCGGTGTTTTCTTTTCCTCAATCGCTGCCATTGGCCTTTGCATTTTGGCCTTCTGGGTTGCCTACGGACAGCGAACAAACCGCAACATCGTACTCGGAACCTTCTGCTTTGCGATTGCCGTCGCTTCAGTGCATTTCCTTGCCATGGCGGGCACCAACTTTGTGGCTGCACCCGACGTCGCAGAATTCGGCCCGTCAATGAGCAACGAGACATTGGCCCTGGGCGTTATCTTTTTCAGCTTCGTTATTTTTGGAGCCTGCTTGTGGGTGAGCGTGACTTATCTTGTTGCACCACGCGATACAGAATTGACCCCTGCGAACGAAAGCACACCTCCAGAAGCTGACAAAATGGTGGGACTGCAAGTGCCGTGCGAGCGAGACGGCGCTAAGGTCTTTGTCCGTTCTAGTGACGTGCTATTTGTGCGGGCGGATGGCCACTATACGCAGGTCTATACCCAACACGAACGTTTGTTCTGCGCCTGGCCGATCACCCAAGCGTCAAACAGGTTGTTGCCCGTCGGGTTTTTGCAAACTCACCGCAGCTATTTGGTCAATCCCAGCCGCATCACCCGCTTTGAACGCACCAAAGACAAGGGCCGATGCATTTTTGACGGGGCGGATATGCCGCCAGCCCCAGTGAGTCGGTCAAAGTTGAAGACGATACAAGACGCACTGGCCGCGCAGGCCGGTGCAATTCGTGCATGACGGCGCGCATTTCGTGCAAAATACCTGTGTTTCATTGATTTCATAGTGCTGCGGCATGCAATCGCATGCAGCCTCCCTGCCAGCCAGACATTTGTTTTCAGGGAGGAACGCGCAGATGATACCAGCTGCATTTGACTATTATCGACCCAAGGACATGGCAGGTGTTCTGTCATTGCTCCAAGAACACGGCGACGACGCCCGTGTTATGGCAGGCGGTCACAGCCTGATCCCCATGATGAAGCTGCGCATGGCAGATGTACTGCATCTGATCGACCTGCAAGACGTCGGTGGTCTGTCCGATATCAACATCACCGGCGACAGCATCAAGATCGGTGCCTTGGTGACGCAAGCAAGCATTATTGATCACGCAGGTTTGGCCGATGCAGCCCCAATCCTGCGCGAGGCGGCGACGCAGATCGCTGACCCACAGGTGCGCTATATGGGAACAGTTGGTGGCAATATCGCCAATGGTGATCCCGCCAACGACATGCCGGGTTTGATGCAATGTCTGAACGCGACGCTGACCCTTGTTGGGCCAGAAGGGACGCGTGAAGTATCTGCAAGAGATTTTTATGAAGGCGCGTTCGTCACAGACCGCGAGGATGACGAGGTTCTGACTTCTGTTTCCTTCCCACTGCCCAAGGGTGGCCATTCCTACGAAAAGCAAAAACGCAAGATCGGCGACTACGCAACAGCCGCCGCCGCGGTGCAGATCATTAAAGAGGGCGGCAAGTGCACGTTCGCCTCTATCGCGATGACAAACCTAAGCGACACGCCTGTCTATTCCGAAGACGCTTGTGCCGCATTGGTGGGCACATCTGTGGATGACGCCGCGATCAAATCGGCCGTTGCAGCCATGCTGGGCGACATCGACCCAACCGAGGACAACCGCGGCCCCATCGCATTCAAAAATCACGTGGCCGGTATCATCCTAAGCCGCGCCATAGAGCGCGCTTGGTCGCGGGCATAGGGAGAACATTCATGTCAAAGAAGCATCACGTCACACTCAAAGTGAACGGCAAGACCGAAGAGTTCCTCGCTGAACCTCGCGAATTGCTGATCTATACGCTGCGCGAGCGGTTGAACATCACTGGGCCGCACATTGGGTGCGAAACATCCCATTGCGGCGCCTGCACGGTCACCATCGACGGCAAGTCGGTTAAATCCTGCACTATGTTTGCCGTTCAGGCCGAAGGGTCCGAAATCACAACCATTGAAGGTATCGGCAACCCCGATGACCTGCACCCTTTGCAGAATGCGTTCAAGGAACATCACGGGCTTCAGTGTGGCTATTGCACGCCCGGCATGATCACCCGCGCCGCCAAATTGCTGGAAGAAAACCCGAACCCATCAGAGGAAGAAATCCGTTTTGGCATGGCTGGCAATATCTGCCGCTGCACAGGGTATCAGAACATTGTAAAATCCATTCAGGCCGCTGCGTCTGAAATGAGTGCAGCCAAGGAGGCCGCAGAATGAAGGACGAAATCACACGCGAAGAACGGGTTGATAACCTTAAGGGCATGGGTTGCTCGCGCAAGCGGGTCGAGGATGCACGCTTTACCCAAGGCAAAGGCAACTACGTCGACGATGTTAAGCTGGACGGCATGCTGTTTGGCGACTTTGTCCGCTCTCCCTATGCGCACGCACGGATCACAAGCATCAATTCCGAAGCGGCCCTGAAAGTCCCCGGTGTGTTGGCCGTTCTGACAGCCGACGACTTGCGCCCGCTTGGTCTACACTGGATGCCAACGCTGGCTGGTGACAAACAGATGGTGCTGGCTGACGGCAAGGTGCTGTATCAAGGCCAAGAAGTCGCCTTTGTTGTGGCCGAAGACCGTTATGCCGCGGCTGACGGTATGGAAGCCGTCGAAGTCGAATACGAAGAACTGCCAATTCTGGTGAACCCGCACGAAGCGTTGGAATCAGACGTTGTGCTGCGCGAAGACCTTGTGGCCGAAGACGGGTCAATCCCAGACGGCGCGCACGGCCCGCGCAAACACCCCAACCACATCTTTACGTGGGAAGCAGGCGACAAAGCCCCCACCGAAGAAGTCATCGCAAACGCCGAAGTCGTGGCCGAAGAAAAGATGTACTATCACCGTACGCACCCCTGCCCGCTGGAAACCTGCGGCTGTGTGGCGTCTATGGATAAGGTCAACGGCAAGCTGACGCTTTGGGGCACGTTCCAAGCGCCACACGCGATCCGTACTATTGTTTCGCTGATTTCCGGCATTGAAGAACACAACATCCGCGTCATCTCTCCTGACATTGGTGGTGGGTTCGGCAACAAGGTTGGCGCCTATCCGGGGTATGTGTGTTCAGTCGTCGCATCCATCGTGACCGGCAAGCCGGTCAAATGGATCGAAGACCGCATGGACAACCTGATGACCACCGCCTTCGCGCGTGATTATCACATGACCGGCAAAATCTCGGCCACCAAAGAGGGCAAGATCACCGGTCTGCATTGTCACGTCACAGCGGATCACGGCGGCTTTGATGCCTGCGCGGACCCCACCAAATTCCCGGCGGGTTTCATGAATATCTGCACAGGATCCTATGACATCCCGACGGCGTACCTTGAGGTCGACGGTGTCTATACCAACAAAGCGCCGGGCGGCGTGTCTTACCGATGCTCGTTCCGGGTGACCGAAGCTGTCTATTTCATTGAGCGGATGATCGAAGTTCTTGCAATCAAGTTGAACATGGACGCAGCTGAATTGCGCCGGATCAACTTCATCAAGAAAGAACAGTTCCCATACAAAGCTGCCCTTGGTTGGGAATATGACTCCGGCGATTATCACACCGCTTGGGACAAAGCGCTCAAGACTGTCGATTATGACGGACTGCGCGCCGAACAAGCACAGCGTGTTGAGGATTTCAAAGCGGGCAAAACCCGCAAGATCATGGGGATTGGCCTGTCGTTCTTTACCGAGATCGTCGGCGCTGGGCCTGTGAAGAACTGCGACATCCTTGGGATGGGTATGTTTGATAGTTGTGAAATCCGCATCCACCCAACGGGATCGGCCATCGCACGCCTTGGCACCATTTCCCAAGGTCGGGGACACGCAACTACTTTTGCGCAAATCCTTGCAACCGAGATTGGCTTGTCTGCAGACAGCATCACAATCGAGGAAGGCGACACCGATACCG
>CAZJAW010000184.1:0-5445 GCA_964544035.1 uncultured Rhodobacterales bacterium | reverse complement strand
GGCGATGTTGTGGCCTATTGCGCGCGCCCGGTAGAAACAATTGCGGCGATCCGTGCGGCAGGCTGCCATGTTGTGGCAGGCAATTGCGAGGTGCAATTGGCGCAAGGTGCTGACAACTGTGGCTGCGGCTTTGAGCAGGGCAGTGAGTGTGATCTATTGTCTGTCGGTTGGTATGGTTATGCGACGGCGCGGGTTGACGCCGAGGATCGCGCGTGGATGGCCGCATTGCCAGACGTCATTAGCTTTACCCACGCAGGCAAACGACATGCCGTCATCCACGGCGGCATGACAGATGTGGCGCGGTTTTTGTGGTCTACCTCGCCAAATGCTGCATTCGAGGAAGAATGGGACGCCATTGAGTCGGCAGTTGGCCCGGTTGCGCACGTCTGGGCCGGACATTCCGGCATTCCGTTCCAGCGCGATCTTGCGCGCGGGACATGGATCAACGCGGGTGTTATCGGCATGCCACCCCATGATGGTCGGGCGCAGACGCGATATGCTGTTCTTGATCGACGGGGCGGACGCATCTGTGTGCTGGATTATAACGCAGCCAGAGCAGGCGATGATATGCGCGCGGCAGGGTTAACCAGCGGCTATCACAGCGCGCTGACGTCAGGCTATTGGCCGTCCGAGGATGTCTTGCCCGAAGATTTGCGGTTGTCCGTTTTGCTGAGCGGGTGATGATCCAACACCAATTCCGTCAGACGTTCGTCAACCACGTGCGTGTAGATTTCGGTGGTGGCGACATCTGCGTGGCCCAGCATGGTCTGGATCGCGCGCAAATCCGCGCCGCCAGCCAATAGATGGGTGGCAAAGGCGTGGCGTAGCGTGTGGGGGGTGACTTTGTTCGGGGGCACGTCTGCGAATGCCGCCAAAGACTTTATGCGCCCATAAAACCAGTGGCGTGTCAGATGGCCAAGTACGCCGCGTGATGGAAACAGAAAGCGTGACGTAGGTTTGCCCTTGGCGGAAAGCTCGGCCTGTGCGTCGTCGCGCAATTCCAACCACGTGGCCAACGCTGTGCGTGCAGGGGGCGACAGAGGCACCATGCGTTCTTTGCCGCCTTTCCCAAGGATCAACAGCATCTGCGGATCACCGCGCGCCGAAGAGACGGGCAAGCTGACCAATTCACTAACCCGCATGCCGGTGGCGTAAAGCAACTCCATCAGGCAAGTGTCCCGTGCGCGGTCAACGTCTCGGCGCCCAAAGTTGCGGGCAGATACCAACAGGCGTTCGACTTCCGCCTCGTCCAGCGTCTTGGGCAGGCGCTTGTCCTGTCCCGGACTGGCAATTTGGATGGCGGGGTTATCGGCGCGCCAACCTTCCTCAAATGCAAAGCGAAACAACTGCTTAAGGGCTGACAGACGCCGTGCACGGGTGGACTTGGCCAAGCCTTGAGCGTCACAATAGATCAAATAGGCCTCGACCTCTGCTTGAGTGGCGGTGGCAAAATCTACATTTTTTTTGGCCAGAAATGCTTCTGCGTCAATCAAGTCGCGTCCATAGGCCAATAACGTGTTGCGCGCCGCGCCAAGTTCGGCGGCCTGCGCCTCAAGAAAGGTCGAAATCCACGTGGCGCTGTTCATCGCGAGCTTTCTAGAAGCAGGGTTTGCAAAGCGGTGCGGCGGGCGACGTCTTCAAGCCCGAGGGCGCGCAAAGTCGCAAGGCCTGTGGTCAGGCGGGCTATGTCGCCCTGTGCGCCTTCGACAGTCAGGGCCAATGTATCCAGAAGGGCCACGCCCAGATGGCCGCTTTGCGCTTGGGTCACTATACTATCATCGGCGGGGGCGTCGCGAAACGCACTTAGAATTGCGCCAGCGGTGCTGTCTGCCTGCACGGAATCAGGAACGTTGCCTGCCGCTATGGCCGCAAGGGCAGGTCGGCGCAACGCGCGCACAGGAAATGTTGTGGCAGCAGTCTCGTAATCTGGTGACAACAACAACACTTCAAAAGCGATGTCCGCCGTTGTCCCGCTGAGCGTCATGGCCGATAAGTCTTCGGCAAAAAGATTGGCAAAATGAACCCGTAAACGCGCATCTCCCATGGCGCTCCACGCGGTCGGCAAGGTTTTGGACACAGCCGAAGCACTGCCAGTGCCAAGTGCCGTCTCAAAACGCTGCAATGCGGCCACACGGTCCCAAACGCTTCCTGATGCAGCGGGGCGGCGTTGCGTGTAAAGGCCAAGAAGGCGGTTGTCTGGCACAGCGCCGGTGCGTGCCAACCTTTCCGATGCCTCGATCTGTGCTTTCCACCCTGCGGTATCTGAAAGGTCGGCGTTGGCGTAGACCACGGGCCATGAACGCGTGGGAATTGGCGTGCCAATGGCTTCAAAAAGCCGAAACATTAAAGGGTTACGCATGCGCGGCGAGGGCAGGGGCGGTTCTTCCTCAAAAAGGTCAGGGTCAAGAAAGCGTTCCAGGGCCTGCGTTGTTGGCGCATCGATCAAACCCAACACCCGGCCCGTGCCCAATTGCAAAACGGCGGTATCCCAGTCCCCCGCACGCGCGGCAAAAAATACCTCATGGGCTTTCCCGGGCGACAGTTTTGGGCGCGCCTGTAAAATTGCGCAAGCGTTGGCTTCTGACCTTGCCAATAACGACATATCCATGAAGCGCGCAAAATGCGCGGGCGATGTATCAGGACCGGCTTGTTCCAACAATGCCTTCGCCGGATCAAGTGCACCGAGGTCAAACAAGGCATCAACGCGCGCCAAATCGAATGCGTCGCTGTCTGTTGCGGGCGGTAGCGTTTCGGCCAGCAACAGCGTGTAATAAAGCGACTGAAGTGCCGGCAGGCGCAATTCTGGCAATGCCTTGAATTTACGGACCAAAACCTGCCCGCTGTCCGACGACCAAAGTGCATCTGGCAGCCCGGTGACACTGGCCGGAGCCAATCCAACACGTTTGGCGGCATTTTGTCCCAAAGGTTGCACGGTCACTTCCGGTACAGTGACCGAATCTGCGACCTCTGGTTCTTCAATCCGGACGACAGGTTTTGGTGCGGGCGGCTTTGAAACAGCGGGGGTCGCCGGAGGGCTTTGGGGTTGGGTGTCAAGCCAATCAATGACACTCAGCGGCGCGCTGATATTGTCCTGTGCCAGGCTTTGTGTGCCTGCCAACATGCCTGCAAAGCAGAGCAGATATGTGAGTTTATTCCGCATCAAGGGTCACAGGTATCCGCACCTCATCTTGAGGCGGTGAAAAATTTGCGCCAAAATACTCACCTACATAGGCATAGCCGACCAATCCGATGAAGCCGATTATGGCCAGAAAAATCAACAACTTGAAAAGTTTACCCATGAATTTGACTGCCTCGGTGATGTGCCATGTGTTTCTTGTTTTAACGCAAAGCATATATGGCCTTTTGGGGAAAATCACGTCATTGACAGCAAAATGAGCGAAATTCGGCAAAATCTGTTGGAAGAAGAACGCTTCCTCGTCAAAAAGACCATTGTGATGGTTGGAATGATGGGGGCGGGCAAGACAGCTGTGGGGCGTGCGATGGCTGCGCGTTTGGATGTGCCATTCTTGGACAGCGACGCCGAGATTGAGGCCGCTGCGCGCAGCACCGTACCTGAAATTTTTGCCCGCGACGGAGAGCCGTTTTTTCGCGCCAAGGAAACGCAGGTGATATCGCGACTTCTGCATGAAAAATGTGGGATTTTGTCAACTGGTGGAGGCGCGTTCTTGGCGGACGTAAACCGCAAAAACATCAGCAAACACGGCGTTTCTGTGTGGTTGAATGCGGACCTTGATTTGCTGTGGCAACGCGTGCGGCACAAAGAAACCCGCCCACTGTTACACACCCCAAACCCACGGGCCACTCTGGCTGAAATTTTTGCAGAACGGGTCCCACTTTATGCACTGGCAGATGTGGCTGTGGTGTCCTTGCCTGAATTGTCCATCGAAGAGATGGTGGATCGCGTCATCGCCACGTTGTTGGCCGAGCGTCCCGATGTTCTGGAGCAGATAGATGCGTGAAACTGTCCACGTGCCATTGGGCGCACGCGCCTATGATGTGCTGATCGGTCCTGGTTTGTTGGCTGAAGCAGGTGCGTTGATCGCCCCGATGCTACCGCGCCCTCGGGGTGCCGTGGTGACGGAAACACGTGTGGGCGCTCTGCATCTTGATAGCTTGCGCGCTGGAGTGGCCGCAGAGGGGATTGAAGCGGTTGCTCTTGAGCTGCCACCGGGCGAAGCGACCAAAAGCTGGGCGCATCTGGGGCAGGTGACAGAATGGCTGTTGGATCAAAAAATTGAACGGCGTGATGTGGTTATTGCCCTTGGCGGCGGTGTGATTGGCGATCTGGTGGGTTTTGCCTGTGCCATCCTGCGGCGTGGGGTACGTTTTGTGCAGGTGCCAACTTCGTTGCTTGCGCAAGTGGACAGTTCCGTTGGCGGCAAGACTGGCATCAACACAAGCCAAGGCAAAAATCTTGCAGGCGCGTTTCACCAACCAAGCCTCGTTTTGGCGGATATAGACACGCTTGGTACATTGACCAAGCGGGATTTCCTGTCTGGCTACGGCGAAGTGATGAAGTATGGGCTTTTGGGCGACGCGGATTTTTTCCAATGGCTTGAGGCCAATGCCCCGGCGATGGCGGCAGGCGATGCGGATTTGCGCGTCGCAGCCGTTAAACGCTCGGTCGAGATGAAGGCCGGAATTGTGACCCGCGATGAAACCGAACAGGGTGAGCGCGCGTTGTTAAATTTGGGTCATACGTTCTGTCACGCGTTGGAAGCGGCAACAGGTTACGGAGATCGTTTGTTGCACGGCGAAGGGGTCGCGATTGGTTGCGGGTTGGCTTTCGAAGTGTCGGCACGGCTTGGCCTGTGCAGCCAAGAAGACCCAAGTCGCGTGCGTGCCCACATCAAGGCGATGGGGATGAAGACGGACCTCTCTGATATTCCCGGCGACCTGCCCAACGCACAAGGTTTGTTGGATTTGATGGGGCAAGACAAAAAGGTCGTCGCGGGTACGTTGAATTTCATAATGGCGCGCGGGATTGGCACGGCCTTTGTGACATCTGAGGTGCCACATGACACTGTGCTGGGCGTTTTAGACGACGCGCTGCGCGGTCGCTAAAACAGTAAGCTCACCAGATTATAAACTGCCGCCAAAACAAGGCCGGTAAACGTGCAAAACATACCGCCAACGCGCGCAGGTACATTGCGTCTGCTGAACGCGATTGCATACCCATGGGCGAAACGACCCAAAACAAAGACAATCGACAACAGTCCAAGGATCACGCCGTTACCGCCCTGCGCCTCGGCCACGGCGGTCATAATCACAAATAGGGGGGCGTATTCCGTTAGGCTCGCTTGCGCACGTGCGCGTCGGCTCAACATTTCAACACCGCCATCCCCAAACGACACGTCATTCGCACGTCGCAAACGGATCACAGCGATTCTGAGAACCAGCACACAAAGTGACAGCACGCTCCCC
>CAZJAW010000183.1:0-5495 GCA_964544035.1 uncultured Rhodobacterales bacterium | reverse complement strand
AGACGGGGTTCAGAAGAATGTCGGACAACACATCCATTGCCAGTGGGACGTCGTTTTCCAAAACACGCGCGTAATAGGCTGTCACCTCGCGGCTAGTATAGGCGTTGATGTACCCGCCCACGTCCTCGATGGCTTCGGCAATTTGCAACGCACTGCGCTTTTTGGTGCCTTTGAACGCCATATGTTCAAGGAAATGCGCTATGCCGTTTTGCTCAGACGCCTCATGGCGCGCGCCAGCTCCGACCCAAATGCCGATAGAAGCCGAAGCGAGGCTTGGCATGTGTTCGGTGACGATGCGAAACCCGTTAGACAGGGTATGTGTTTGCGTGCTCAAGACTGTGGTCTCATGTCGTGCGGTGTTCCTTGATGTGGGCTTTGAGTGCCGCAAGATCGTTGGGCACGCGGGTCAGCCGTTCGGGGCGTTCATATAGATCGCTCATCCGGGGGGGAAGAGGTGGATGCACGCCAGTCGCTGCTTCGACGGCATCCGGGAATTTTGCAGGGTGAGCAGTGGCCAACGTAACCATTGGCGCATTTGCATTGATGTGATCCGTTGCCACATGGACACCGACAGCGGAATGCGGACACAACAATTCGCCCGTTTCTGCCAAGGTGCGGGTGATCGCGGCACTTGTATCCGTTTCCGAGGCGCGTCCAGAATCGTAGTGATCCTGCAAATCCTGCATCGCGCCTTGGCTGACTTCAAAGCCGCCTGCCTTCAACTCATCCATCAGTTGCCCAACTGCATTACCGTCACGCCCATAGGCGTCAAACAGTGCGCGTTCAAAGTTGGAACTGACTTGAATGTCCATCGAAGGGCTGATCGACGGAATCGTATCGCCCTTATGATACCCCTGCCCGCTGAGACAACGATGCAGAATGTCGTTCTGGTTCGTTGCAACGACAAGGCGGTCGATGGGCAGGCCCATGCGTTTGGCAATGTAACCTGCAAAGATGTCACCAAAATTGCCCGTTGGTACGGTGAAGCTGACTTTGCGCGTCGGAGCGCCAAGTGTTGCGGCGGACGAAAAGTAATAGACCACTTGCGCCAAAACCCGCGCCCAGTTGATCGAATTGACCCCGGCCAGCTTCACCTCATCGCGGAACTCAAACTCGTTGAACATGTCTTTTAGGCGCGCTTGGCAGTCGTCAAAATCTCCATCCATCGCCAACGCATGCACGTTGGATTCGATCGGTGTGGTCATCTGGCGCCGCTGTACTTCGCTGATGCGACCATGGGGATACAGGATAAAGACATCCACATTTTCGAGACCTCGGAATGCCTCAATCGCCGCAGAGCCGGTATCACCCGACGTTGCGCCGACAATCGTCACCCGCTCGCCGCGCCGCGCAAGGGCCGCCTGAAACAGCTGGCCAATCAGCTGCATGGCAAAGTCTTTGAACGCCAGCGTTGGACCGTGAAAAAGCTCCAGCAAGAAATGCCCTTGATCCAGCTGAACAAGTGGCGCGCGGGCAGCATGACCAAATCCTGCATAGGCGCGATTGATACAGCCGCGGAATTCGGCATCCGAGAAGGTGTCGCCCACAAAGGGACGCATCACGGTATAGGCGATTTCTTCGTAGGATTGCCCCGCCATAGCGGCGATTGTGTGCGCATCGATCTGCGGGATGGTCTCGGGCACATACAGGCCACCATCACGGGCAAGACCTGTCAGCATGGTGTCTTCAAATGTCAGTGCAGGGGCCTGACCACGTGTCGAGATATAGCGCATGCTGTATCAGCCTTTCTTGGCGCGTGGGCGCCACAGGAAATAGAATGTCATGCCAGCCCAGATGACCGCCAATGAAAACCAGGTGATGGCGTATTGCAGGTGATCGTTGGGAATGCCAGCGGTGTCTACGGGCCAGGGCGTTACGCCAAGCGGTTGTTGGGGTGTTGTGCGCAGCACAATCATCACTGGGTCAGTGCCTAGATGGGCGGCCATCGCAGGCACGTCGCGCGCAAACCAGATGTTTTTGTCAATGTCAGGTGCCGGCGTGAAACCATCAGCCTCAATCGGGTCATCAAGGTTGCCAGTTAAAGTGAGTAGGTCGCTTGGCGCTTCGATCACCGCGGCACTCTCAGGCTGCCAACCCGTGTCAACCAAAACGCGCTGACTGTCTGATGTCTCAAACGGACGGATGATACGATATACCGGGCCAATGGTCTTGCGAGAGGCAAGCATGCGGATGTGGTTTTGGTCGAACAGCCCGGTCACCGTGACGGGGGCATAGCGTCGAAAGGTCGGCTCTAACGCTTCACCCAATGGTATGGGGTCGGCACCGATCTGTGCCTCGATCCCAGCCAACAGGTCTTGTTTCCAAGCAAGGCGCTGCACTTGCCACGACCCTAAAGCAAGCAGAATGCCCACCCCGATCAACCCGAATGTCAAAAGAAACCAGAGGCGCCTCATCGGCTGTATGTCCCTGCTTAACGTGAAAAGCGCGCGGAACCCGCGCGCTTTGATCTGTGTTCCGTGTCGTGCAGTTTAGTGCGCGCCGGGCATCTGCGCTACACCCCAGATGTAGACCGCAAAGAAAAGGAACAGCCAAACCACATCAACGAAGTGCCAGTACCACGCCGCCGCCTCAAACCCGATGTGCTTTTCGGCAGTGAAGTCGCCTTTCATCGTGCGGATCAAGCAGACGAACAGAAAAATCGTACCGATGATAACGTGCACACCATGGAAACCCGTCGCCATGAAGAAGGCGGAATAGAACGTGTCGCCGCCGAATTCCCAACCTTGATACAGCAGGTACGAGTATTCATATGCTTGGAAGAACGTGAACAGCAGGCCCAAAACCACGGCGATTGCGAGGCCATTGATCACATCCTTGCGCTCTCCGCCGTGTACCAGCGCGTGGTGCGCCCATGTCACGGCACAACCCGACAACAACAGGATCAGCGTGTTGATCAATGGCAAGTGGAAAGCATCCACGTGATAGATTTCAGGGCGCACATAGGTCGTCCCGAAATACTCGCTCATTGGGTAAATGCCGTCCTTAAAGAACGCCCAGAACCACGCGGCAAAGAACATCACTTCGGATGTAATGAACAAGATGAAGCCATAGCGCAGGCCAATGCTCACAACAGGTGTGTGATCGCCGACTTTACTTTCCGCCACCACATCCGACCACCAGCCGAACATGACATAAAGTACGCCAACAAAGCCCATCAGGAACATCCAAGGCCCCGTCAGCTCGATTGATTTGAACAGGAGGGTAACCCCGCCGGACATCCAGACCACACCGCCAAACAGCATGCAAAAGCCAGCGAGTGCGCCCAGAAGAGGCCAAGTCGATGGCGATAGAATGTGATAGTCGTGGTCTTTTACGTGGGCCATTGGTGACGTCCCTTAGTTCAGGTTTGTATCGTTAACCGGCGCAAGGGCTGCATAGCCTTCGGGCAGGTCGATTTGGTAGAATGTATAACTCAGCGTGATCGAGTGCACGTACTTTGCGTCCCTGTCGGTCACAATTTCCGGGTCGACATAGAACGTCACTGGCATTTGGACGCGTTCGCCCGGTGCCAAGACTTGCTCTTCAAAGCAGAAACAGTCGATTTTGTTAAAGAACCCACCGGCCTCATATGGCGCGACGTTGTAGCTGGCCGAACCGGCCACGGGACGGCTGGTGGGGTTGTAGGCTTCGTAAAACGCCAACCCTGTTTCGCCGATGCGCAATTCCATTTCACGCACCATGGGTTTGAATTCCCAAGGCATGCCGCGTTCTTGAGAGGCATCAAAGCGGACTTTGATCGTTTGATCCAGAATATCGTCGCTGGCCACATCGCTGATGCCCGGCGTACCGCCAAAGCCCGTGACCCGGCAGAACCAGTCGTAAAATGGGACCGAAGCCCAAGCGAGCCCCCCCATGACAACCACAAGGCTGACAGTTTGCGCGACAGTTTTGGCAGGACCGGACATCGCCATTATTGGCCCTCCTCCGCGCGTGGCAGTTCGAAATCGCCACCAGTGATTTTAACAAAGGTCAGCGCCAAAACCAGCACAACAAAGCCAGCAAGCAACAGGCCCACGCCCACGTTGCGTCCTTTGCGGCGTTGGTGGATTTCATGTTCAGCGCGCAGGTTCATACCCAGATGCCCCACGCGGTTGGCAGCAGAGCTTCGGCCAAGATCGCGCCGAAGTGCAGGAACAGATACCAAAGCGACAGGCGGAAAAACGACCTCTCGACTTTGTATTCATCTGCCTCGGCCTGCGCTTCGTCGCGCTTCCAAATGTCATATGCGCCCTTAAGGAACAGAGCATTCAACACCAGTGCCGCAGCCAAATAGATAGGGCCACCAATGCTTGTAAACGCCGTGCCAACGGCCAAGACGACCAGCGGCACTGTGTAGGCAAGGATATGTTTGCGTGTTGATGCGCGCCCATGCGTCACAGTCAGCATCGGCACGCCAGCGTCATGGTAATCTGCCTTCATAAACAGGGCCAGCGCCCAGAAATGCGGCGGCGTCCACATGAAGATCAGTGCAAACATCAGCCATGGTTCAACCGACATAGATCCTGTGGCAATGACCCAGCCGATCACCGGAGGAAAAGCCCCCGCAGCACCGCCGATGACGATGTTTTGCGGTGTCGATCGTTTGAGCCACATGGAATAAATGACAACGTAGAAAAAGATAGTGAAGGCCAGCAAACCCGCTGCCAACAAGTTGGCACTTAACCCCAGCATCATCACCGCCATGCCAGACAGAGCGAAACCCAGAACCTTAGCCTCGTCCGCGGTGACTTTTCCGGCTGGAATCGGGCGTTTGGCTGTGCGTTGCATCACGCCATCGATATCAGCTTCCCACCACATGTTTAGCGCACCAGATGCCCCTGCCCCGATTGCGACAAAAAGGATCGATGCAAACGCAATGACTGGGTGCACACCGACAGGTGCCGCCAGAAGCCCAACAACAGCCGTAAACACCACCAATTGCATGACGCGCGGCTTCATCAGGGCAAAATAGTCGCCCAAAGAGGCCTCTGCCTCGTGCGTTTGGTTTTGATAGCTGACGTCGGTCATCAAAGCCTCTGAGCTTGCGTTAAGATGTAGGGCGGAGGTGACCTCCGCCCTACCTGATTAGTTGGAAGCGACCGTGAAAGGAGCAGGCGCGCCCGCGAATTCCTCTTTGGCCTCGATCAGCCATGCGTCATAGGCCTCTTGGCTTACCACTTTAACAGTGATCGGCATGTAAGCGTGCGCGATGCCGCACAGCTCTGAACATTGACCAAAGTAAATGCCTTCTTTCTCGGCCTCGAACCACAGTTCAGTCAGACGACCTGGAACCGCGTCCTGCTTTACCCCAAAGGCGGGGATCGTCCACGCGTGAATCACGTCCGCGCCAGTCACCTGAACCACAATCGTTTTGTTCACAGGGATCACAACTGCATTGTCCGTAGCCAGCAGGAAATCCTCGCGGCTGTAACCTGCATCAACCAGTGCCTTTTCCACACCGGGTGTCAGCGCGTTTACAAACCCCTCGTCCGAAT
>CAZJAW010000182.1:0-5516 GCA_964544035.1 uncultured Rhodobacterales bacterium | reverse complement strand
GCTTACACTGCGCTTAGAAACCAAACTTGGTTTCTAAGCGTTCAGTAAGGGCTCTAACCCAGTCTGCATTGTCCCGACGGGTCAAAGACGCCGTGCACTATTCGGTTAGAGTAAGCGTGTCCCAATAGACCTGAGCGAGCGCAATCATGTCATCTGGCCCTTTGTCGAAGAACTTTCCGCCACGTGACGCAAAAAAGACGTACAATTTACCGTTGTGAATACGCCAAACTTCCGGGTCGCCCGGAACTTCTTTTTTGAGCGACATCGCGCGCGTGCAATAGCCGCCAAACTGTGGGGCGTAGGCCTCTGGGTTGGCTTGAAACAGTGCTGCGTCCTCTTCGTTAGCAAAACGCCATTTCGCCCCTTTCCAGTTAACGATCGTCGCGTCTGTGCCGTCAGTTGCCGCACCGGCGCTGAAGTATGCTGTTGTGTCATACCCATCAAGCGCATGGCCGGACTTGGACAGGCTAAAGCGGCTGATCGTTTTCGCAAAGACAGCGGAGGGAACTGCAAGTAATGCGGGCAGCGCTAGCCCTAGTTTGGTAAAGCTCCGTCGGCTCAGTACATTCTTTTTCATGCGTCACATCCGTTTCAGTGTGGAGTTGGAAGGGAAGCTACTTGAAGCCAATCAAGCTCGCAACTCACTGTGTTTGATCACACGGTTATATGTATTTGGGATCACTTTTTTAAACTAATCACGTTTCCGCTACGGGGCAGAGTTTCAGGTTTCTGGATTTCACAGCATTCTAATAGGCGGGAAGCAAAGTGTTCTATGGCTCGCGGAAAATGCGCAACTTTCGCAACCGGCAATGTCACTTCACCTAAAGAAGCTACGCGATGCAAAGCTGGTCACGACGCGTCGAGGAGGGCAAACCATCTCCATTTTGTTTCGCCAAAATAACGTCTATTCAAACAAAAAAGCCGCCCCAAAACGGGCGGCTTTTTCTATTCTGGTGGGGGCAGCTTTTAGAAGCCCAGACCTGCGTATTTGTTTTTGAACTTGGACACGCGGCCACCGGTGTCCATCAGGCGTGATGTGCCGCCTGTCCATGCAGGGTGAACCGAAGGGTCGATATCCAGCGCCAGTTGGTCGCCTTCTTTGCCCCATGTCGATTTCATTTCCACCACAGTGCCGTCGGTCATTTTGACGTTGATGGTGTGGTACTCGGGATGCGTATCGGCCTTCATGCCTTTGCTCCTTCGGACTTTGGTTTGTAGTTGGATACTTCTGCGATACGGGCGGATTTGCCGCGACGTGAACGCAGGTAATACAGCTTGGCGCGACGAACACGACCGCGACGGACCACGGTGATAGTGTCGATATTGGTCGAATACAGGGGGAACACACGTTCCACGCCCTCACCAAAGGAGATTTTGCGCACGGTGAACGAACCGGCAATGCCGTGGCCGTTGTTGCGTGCGATGCAAACGCCTTCGTAGTTCTGGACCCGGGTACGTGTACCTTCGGTCACTTTAAAGCCGACGCGGATGGTATCCCCGGCTTTGAAATCTGGGATGTCTTTACCCAGAGCGGCGATTTGATCCGCCTCGATTTGTGCGATCACGTCCATTGACGGTCACTCCTATAAAATGCTCGTGGTTTTTTCCACGAAGGTTTGTGTTGCCCCAAGAGCTCTTTGTCTTCACCGGGTCCGCCGCAGCGCCCGCAAGAGATCAGGTCATCTTTTCCTTGTTTGCGTTTTGTACGCTGTTGACGTGCCGAAGAAGACACCACGCGCAAAACGAGCCGAATCCGCATATGCGAAGACGAACTGTGGCCGTATAGGCCTGCAGGGAAAGTGGGTCAAGAGGCGCAAGTGAGGGGCACTTTGAATAGGGGCTGACGTGGACCTAAACAACGCAACTTTGATTGTTTTGCTGTTGCAAGTTTGTTTCCCAAATCGAAACAGTTGTTCCGTGTCAGCCGTATTATCAATCGGTGGTTGTCCGTTTGGCCCATAAATCAGGCCTGCGCGTTTGTGTCAGTTTTTCCGACATATCCTGTCGCCATGCGGCGATCTTGGCGTGATTGCCTGACATAAGAACAGCCGGTACGTCGCGCCCTTCCCATGCGGCGGGCTTGGTATATTGCGGATGTTCCAGCAGTCCGTTGGAATGGCTTTCTTCCACCGCGCTTTCCGCATTGCCCAGAACGCCGGGCAACAGACGCACGGTGGCATCAAGCATCGCTTGGGCTGCGATCTCGCCTCCTGTCATTACAAAATCGCCCAAGGACACTTCTGTCACGTTCCAATGTTCGAGAACGCGTTCGTCTACGCCTTCAAAGCGACCGCACAACAGTGTCACGCCGTCACAGCGCGCCAGATCCCGCGCCATCGCCTGATCAAAAGGACGCCCGCGTGGTGACATATAAAGAATGGGCCAACGTCCCCGCGCGTGCGCCTGTGCTGCTGCGAGTGCTGGGCCGACCACGTCGGCACGCAGAACCATGCCAGCCCCCCCACCCGTGGGCGTGTCATCAACATTGCGGTGTTTTCCGATGCCATGCCTGCGCAGGTCATGAGTATGCAATTGCCACTTGCCGTCTTTGAGCGCCTTGCCCGTCAAAGATGCGCCCAGCACGCCGGGAAAAACTTCGGGAAACAAGGTCACGACGCGCGCCTGCCAGACGCCGATTAGATCGGGCGACTCTTCCATAAGAGACGTCGGCTTTAGCGTCGGGCGGATCGCTTTGCGGCCGTGGGATTTGGTTGGAGTGGTCATTCTTGGGTGTTACTGCACGAATGCATCACAGGAAACCGTCTTTTCAAAGCAGGCAATGTCATGGGGGACTTGAGTATTCGCATTGAACAACATGCCATGCAACGTGCGGCGGATATTTGGCTGCGTTTTGCTAGGGCTGCGGGTTGGCGCATGCAGGCCGCTGGATGGCAGCCCTGCATTCGGACGCATCAGTCTAGCCGCGCCGCGCGTGTTGAAAAAGACTTGGTGAAGGGGTCAGAATAGACCCTCGGGAGGGTTGGCAACGATACGGCCCTTGCCAAGGTCGACTGTCGGCACAACGGCTTGGGTAAATGGCATCAGAACCGTTGCGCTTTGTTCTGGCAATTGGATTTCAAGCAGATCGCCTGCGCCGTGGTTGTGCACGGTTTTGACCTGTCCCAGTACAACACCACCGGGATCGTATACTGTCAGCCCAGTTAGGTCCGAATAGTAGAATTCGTCATCGGGCAAGCTGGGGAGTTGGTCGCGGTGCGCAAACAGTTGCGTACCCTTTAATGCATCACCTTGTTCTTTGGTTGCGACGTCCGCGATGCGGGCGATAAAGCCAGCTTTCATAGGGCGGATCAGCGCCAATGCAAAGCTGCGCGTGCCGTCTTCGTTTGTTAGGGGACTATAGGTTTCAATGTCGTCGGGTTGGGCGCAAAAGGATTTAATGCGCACCTCACCGTGAACGCCATAAGAGCCACTGATGACTCCGACACAGATCCGTTCATCACTCATGCCAACACACTCCGTCGCGCGGTACACCACCTGCGTTTGCACAGGCCTCGCTTGCTTGATTGCGTTCATAGAACAGCCCCACCACAAAGGCGATAAGCAGAAGAACGGGAGTGCGGATCAGGCCGAACATGGGCACCTTTCTAAGCGCTTTTAAGACACGTGCATTTGCGCCTTCGCGCTGTGATTTGTCCAGAGCGCGCAGTTTATCCAATCTGGTAGGTCACCGAAACACCGGGCACTGTGGCGTTTTCCAACGTTTTCGGCTCCGTTGGCTTAAACGTATTGATAGGACAAAAAAACGCCCGCCGCCGGAAGTCTCCGGGGCGGGCGTGATGTGTTGATGCGAAGCGCAGATTATTCTGCTGCTGCGTCTTCTGCAGGTGCTTCTTCGGCGGGTGCCGCTGCTGCTTCGGATGCTGCTGCCGCTTTGGCGGCTTTTTCTTCGACGCGCTCTTTGGCTTTTTTGCCGGGCTCACCTTTGATCAGGTTCTTGCGCTCTTTCTTGGGCAGCACGCCTGAGGCTTCGAGCATACGCGAGATACGGTCAGTTGGCTGTGCACCTTGACCAAGCCAGTACTGAACGCGTTCGACGTTCATTTTCACACGCTCTTCGCTGTCTTTGGCAAGCAGTGGGTTATATGTGCCCAGTTTTTCAATGTAGCGGCCATCGCGTGGCATGCGGCTGTCGGCTGCAACGATGCGATAGAAGGGGCGCTTTTTGGAGCCGCCGCGGGCGAGACGAATTTTCATAGCCATGGTGTTTTTCCTTTGATTTATTTGAGGTGGCGCATGTGAACATGCACCCTACGTCTGGTGTGTTTTGTGGTGCTGAATGACTTCAGCGATAATGAAGTTCAGGAACTTCTTGGCGAATTCAGGATCAAGACTGGCCCTGTTTGCCAAATCTTCGAGCCGTGCGATCTGCGTTTCTTCACGCTTGGGATCGGACGGGGGAAGGTCGTGTTCGGCTTTGAGTTTTCCCACAGCCTGTGTGTGTTTGAACCGCTCGCCCAATGTATAGACGAGGATGGCATCAAGCCGGTCGATGCTTTCGCGGTGCTCGGACAGCACCTCGGCGGCTTTTGAGATAGGGTCAGTCAAGCGCCCATCCTTTCGATGTGATTTTTGGCATGACGAAAGACAATTGTTTCGTCGCGGTCTTCGCCTGTCGGTAACGCTGCATTCGCGTCCAGTGTTGCCCCGAGTTTTTGGGCAAGTGCGATAGAGCGGGCGTTGCCGGGTGTGATATAGCTGACCAGAGTGTCCGCGTCTGTGTTGGTCCAGTACCAGTTGCGCGCGGTACTGGCAGCCTCAAACGCATATCCTTGCCCTTCGAAGGGCGCGAGAAGGACCCAGCCAAGTTCGACTTCGGGAAAGTGGTGCGGTTTGTTAATCCCGACTTGGCCCATGAAGGCACCGTCGCTGTTGCGTTCAACGCCCCAACTGCCAAAGCCTTGCAAGGACCAACTGCCGACTTCAGATGCGATCCAATACCACATTTCTTGTGCAGCGACTGGACCGCCCATGTATTTTGCGCGATCCGAGGCGAAAAGATCGTAAAGCGGCGCAAAGTCGTCCATCACGTGCGGGCGCAACGTGAGACGATCTGTTGTCAGGGTGGGGGCCAAAGGTGTCATTGCGCCACCTCAGCCGGGCTTGCGTGACGATAAATAGACATTGTCCCGAATTTTGAGTGCTCGTAATCACCCTCAGGCTGTGCGCCCATCGCTTTGGCCACGCGCACAGAGGCTTCGTTGCCGTGGGAAATTAGGCTGATCACAGTGTTCCAGCCGAGCGTGTCATAAGCGTGCGCACGCGCCGCCCGGCCTGCTTCAGAGGCATAACCTTTGCCGTTGTCCGACCATAGCGACCAACCAATTTCGGCCTCTGGCCAATCCATTGGGTTGTGCAGGCCGACAAGGCCTATGGCTGTGTCATCGTCGTGGCGCGTCACAGTCCAGCGCCCATAGCCGCGCATTGTCCAATGGCCAATCACTTCGCATAGATAGCGCCACGTTTGCGCTTCGTTCATTGGCCCGCCGATATATTGC
>CAZJAW010000181.1:0-5542 GCA_964544035.1 uncultured Rhodobacterales bacterium | reverse complement strand
CATAGATATCGCGCAGCAAATTCTGAATCAGTGAGATGGTGGCAAACAACGCCAAAGTCGCCATCGTCGGATAGATCAAAGCATGCGCAGCCGTATTGTACCCGAGCGCAGCGATCAAAGGCGCGATCAAGCCAATCGCAATAGCAACCTGACCCAGCACCTGAACAAATCGGCGGGCAAAGGCGCGCTCGACCGCTTCATCGTCATTTGTATCTCGCACCGCGCGGCGTACCAGCCACCCAAGCCGCATGATCAACAAACCAGCGAAACAGATCAGAACAAAATGCAGAACACCGTCCGTGGCAGGCCCATAGTTTTCGTATTCGGAGAAACGGCGAAGAAGCAGATCTAAGCCCCACACCATCCCAAGAAAGCACGTATAGACACGCCCCTCTGCCCGTCGTTCACGCGGCAAAGGCAATGGGCTACGCACGGTGTTGCCGGTCGGAAAGAAACGACTGGCAAGCCAAAGCGAAAACAATAAGACCAAACCCGTTGGCTCCAACGCATCCAGAAAAATCTGGCCACGCTGACCGAACAGTTCAGTTGCGCTAACAGCGCGCAATAGCGCCCACAACCCCAGCATCGGAAACAGGATTTGCCCAAGCGACACAAAGAAACTGGCAATGTTGCCCTTTGCGTCTGCCGCCCCCAATTGCGCGCGCAATGCCAACAGTTGTGACCAGCGGCTTGAACGGACCAATAGAATAATCCCCACGACAAACAACGCAATGATCACAGGCAGGTTGTTTTTGGCCGTGGTCATACTCACGGGGTTGTCCAAGGCGTCACGGGTTCCGCCAATGGTTTCACGAACGGTGTCGCTGACTTGGCGCAGGGCGTTTGGCCAATGGGCTGGGTTGATCGGCAACGGGCCACGGTTAAGCAATTCCCGTGCTTGGCGGTCGCGCAAGATTTCGTCGATTTCTGCAATAACACCGTTGGCGCGGCTAAAGGCTTCCTCGGCGGTGCGTTGCGGCGTGGTCAGCCGCAAAAGCTGAGCATTCAGCTCAGCACGTCGCGCAGCCAATTCTGGCACTTCAATTGCGCCGTCGTCAGGTTCTGGACCAAGCGCGCTAATCTGCTCGCGCATTGTCTCAATACGACTGTCATTGGCCGACAGTTGCGTTTGAAACTGCTGTCGCCAATCGGCGATTTCGGCACGCAAGGCATCAAACGCTTCGTCAGAAGCTTGCGAAACCTCCACGGCGGCTTCCGCGCGCGTTGCGACCCGTTCCCAGGCCTCATAGTCTGGGGTGATTGTCTGTGCAGTGGCCGCTAAGGACCAGAATATTACAGCAAGTATGGCAAACGCAGATCGAACAACCAAGTTGCGTTGCATCAAACGTCCTCAAACACACCGGGAATGCTGGCAGGTGCACGGTCCAACCAATCAGGCACTGGCAGCCCTTTTTCCTTGAGGAATTCGGGGTTGAACAGTTTGGATTGATAGCGCGTGCCAAAGTCACACAGGATCGTCACGATCGTGTGGCCCGGACCTAGATCCTTTGCAAGACGGATCGCACCGGCCACATTCACACCAGTGGATGCGCCCATGCACAGCCCTTCGTTCTGTAGCAGGTCAAACACGATGGGCAGTGCCTCGGCGTCTGAGACGTTGTAGCTGAAGTCAGGTTTGAACCCTTCTAGGTTTTTGGTGATGCGCACTTGACCGATGCCTTCGGCAATCGATCCACCCTCCATCGCGATTTCGCCAGTGGTGTAGTAGCTGTACAGCCCTGCCCCATCCGGGTCGGCCAAGCCGATCTTGACGCCCTTTGGCTGCAAAACATCTGCGACGCCAGCCAATGTACCGCCCGATCCGCAAGCGCAGATAAAGCCGTCAACTTTACCGCCCGTCTGTTCCCAAATCTCGGGGGCAGTTGTGTCGATGTGGGCTTGGCGGTTGGCGACGTTGTCGAACTGGTTGGCCCAAATCACCCCGTTTGGTTCGGTTTTGGCAAGTTCCTTAGCTAGGCGCTCAGAATAATGAATGAAATTGTTGATGTTGCGATAAGGCGCGGCAGGCACTTGGATCAATTCCGCACCTGCAAGGCGCAGCATATCCTTTTTTTCTTGGCTTTGCGTTTCAGGGATCACGATCACTGTTTTGAACCCCATGGAAGCACCCACCAGCGCCAGACCAATGCCAGTATTCCCAGCGGTGCCTTCGACGATTGTGCCGCCGGGGCGCAGTTCACCAGAAGCCACCGCATGATTGATCATCGACAGCGCAGCGCGGTCTTTGACCGACTGGCCGGGGTTCATAAATTCGGCTTTGCCCAAAATGGTGCAGCCCGTTTCTTCGCTGGCTTGGCGAAGCTTGATAAGCGGGGTGTTTCCAACAGCAGAGGCCAGATCAGGGGCAAAGCGCATATCGGCAATCCTTGTGAGTATTGTGTTGGGTTAAGGTGTAGCGGTGCGGTTGCTTGACCTCAACCGCTCATGCACACGCATGCGATCAACCTTTGTCGGTCGCGCACGCGTGTTAGGGTGCGGCTTGCGCAGACAGGCAATGCATACGGTGACGTTTAGGTGCGCTTACTTTTCTGTGCCGCGCAAGCGTGCACGATGATGCGCCAGCCAATAGGTCAATAATGTTAGCGGCGCATTGGCAGTGCGGCGATCTTCGGCCAGGGCCAACAGATCGTCAAAAGGCAGGATATGACTGCGAATGTTTTCACCTTCGCCTGCTTCGCCGCCAATACGCTGAACCATGTCGGGCAACTCACATAAGCCGACAAACAAATGAAAGAAATCAGTGGCTGCACCGGGCGAGGCATAGCATTCCCCAACCGCTTCAAGCGCGGAAAAGGACAAAGCAGATTCCTCCCATGCTTCGCGGTGCGCTGCCGCCTCAGGCGTTTCGCCGGGATCAATCAGTCCGGCAACAGGCTCCATTTGCCACATCACCGGATCACGGCGTCCAACGGGGCCAAGGCGCACCTGTTCAACCAACAGCACACGATCGCGCAGCGGATCATAGGGCAGCACAATGCTGGCATCCGAAGACACAAAGACAGCGCGTTCCAATGGCTCTGATATGGCACCATCAAAAGTTTCATGGCGCAGCGTGATCTCATCAAGCGCAAAAAAGTTGGTGTAGGCACGCTTGCGTTCCAGAATCTCGACCTGCCCACGCAAAACCCCTGCTCCATGACGGCTGCTTTGCGCCAAAACGTTAGACCAAGCGCGCGCCCGGATGCGCGGGAAGCGGGCAGCAATGTCGTCGGGTGTGAGCGTTCCAAAACCGTCCATAACTTCGTGGGCCGCGGCAACGCTCATGTCAGCCCAGTCCCGCACCCAGGCGTCTAAATTCCACGGGCCATCCGTTTTCCAGACACCGGGGGTGGGCACATAGACCTCGGCCGCCTCGCCATTTGCCAAGGTCAGGCGCTGCAAGTCATAGTCAAACCCAGCCTCATAGAAATTCAGACGCGCAATATCCTCATCCGACAAGTTGCGCACAACGATGCCCTGTGCCTCAGCCGATGTTTCGCTGACAAGCACAGGAAACGGTCCATCCTTTGCCGCCAAAACAGCATGCCCAGGCAGAACGGCTTGAGCAACATCCAGAAAGCCACCAGCGCGCCCGATCACTGTTTCCAGCAACGGAATATGGCGCAACGTGCCATAGAAGAACAGATTTTTCATGTAGTTAACGCCAGGTTCGCCACGCGAATTCGCTGGCAAGACCGACAACGATACCGCCTATCAGCAGCGTGCTCCAAACCAGAACGGTGGTCATCAGAATGGCCCATTCCGAACCAATCTGAAAGATCGCGATAATCGCCTCGAACGGATCATCATAGCGGTTTTTCAATGCCAGTCGCGTCATCTCGTTGCAGGATTGAATGAACAGCCCCCAGAACACCAAGACCACAGAGCTGGTAATGCCAACATTGATAGCCGAGACGATGCCCCGTCCAGCACGCCGCCCAATCACAATCCATCCGACAATGGCGCCCAAAACGACGTTCACATGCGTGAAATAGCCGAAGTTCGTTTCTTCCTCGAACAAAGGAATGATCAAGCCAGTTACGATAAACGCCAGCACAGCCATTCCCGCGGCTGCCATAAGTTTTGCTGCGTCAGGCATAACAAAATTCCTTCATGTCCTTACCCGGGTCGTTTGATCGTTATTTGCGTCACGTCACAATTTTCACTTTCGAATGTAGCAGCACATGATGTCAGATAAAAATTCCACATGCGCCGAAATCGATTATCAAAGCCCAATGCGGCAATTTGGTCCCACTTTTCGTTGAAGGTTTCGTGCCAACGGCGCAGCGTAATGTTGTAACTTTGGCCAAATTCCACCGACCGTTCGATGCCAAGTCCCGATTTGGCGATCTGATCACGCAAAGCGCCGGGGCTGGGCAGCATACCGCCGGGAAAGATGTATTTCTGTATAAAATCCACACCACGCTGATAAACGTCCCAGCGTTTGTCCTGCACAGTGATAATCTGCAACGTGGCGGACTTGCCGGGTTTCAGACGCTCGCGCACGGTATTGAAATAAGTTGGCCAATATTTTTGACCTACCGCCTCGAACATCTCGATGCTGGCGATGCCGTCATACATGCCGACTTCATCGCGGTAGTCTTGCAGCTTGAAATCCACCAAGTCAGTTAACCCAGCTTTTTCAATGCGTTCTTTTGCAAACTTAAACTGTTCCTCGCTGATAGTCAGCCCTGTCACCTTCAGTCCACGTTCCTTTGCCGCATATTCTGCAAAACCGCCCCAGCCGCAGCCGATTTCCAGAATGTGGTCTCCGGGTTGTGCACCCATCTGATCCACCATGCTGGCATATTTTGCCGTTTGCGCAGCCTCGTGGCTTTCTTGACCCGTCTCAAAAAGGGCCGAGGAATAGGTCATCGTGTCATCGAGCCAAAGCCCGTAAAAGTCATTGCCAAGGTCGTAATGGTAACTGATGTTTTTGCGCGCCTGCTGACGGTTGTTGCGTTGCAGCCAAAAGCGAAACTTCTCAAAATTGCGCACAAGTCCGAGGCCGGGAAAGCCGTCATAGATTTCGTCGTTGTCAGCGTGCACCCAATCCATAAAGGCTTGCAGATTCGGCGTGCTCCACCATTCATCAAGGTAGGCGTCGCAAAACCCGAGGTCTCCTTCACGGATAAGGCGGGCAAAAAGGTCGTTATTGTGGATGTGCACTTCGGCGACGGGGCCGGGGTTCGCCCCCTCTGCGCGAAAACGCCGTCCATCAGATAACACAAAGTCAACACGGCCTCTGTTCGTATTTTGCAACATCTCAAATGCGCGTGCAAAGTAGCGCGGCAAGTTCCGTTCGCCGTCTGTTGAAGTCTTGATCATGCTCTCTCCCATTGGCACTTTTTGTAGGCTATGCAGTCCTTCATTAAGGCGCAAGCTGATGCGCATATCTCCGATGTAAAACAGCATGTTCTGAGGTGTTTTAGCCTCAATTGCTCAAGGCTGGGCACCATGTTTACCACCACTGCGCGTATCGAAACGGTTAAGACGATGCACGGCATCAAAAGCCCCTGTTTTCATACGCACCAAGCGCGCG
>CAZJAW010000180.1:4422-5547 GCA_964544035.1 uncultured Rhodobacterales bacterium | reverse complement strand
CCCTGGGGCTCAGCATAATCCACCCCGCCACCACCGATAAAAATATTCGCGGTCATTCTTTTAACCTTTTGTCCATGAGTTCAGTCGGGGCGACCATACAAAGTTAACCAAAGGGTGCCATAGTGTTTTTGTTCCCACCTCGTGTCCTCCTGGTGTGGAACTACCTCCCTGTCAGACTGGCCGCGCCTTGTGCGCGGCCCTTTTTCCACCAAAATTTGGTTGATGCCAAAGCTACTTAAGTTTGTTTCACAATTGTTGTTGACCAGATCAAGATGCTTTCGTAGGGTCTCGCTAATAAGTCGGCCAGTCCGACGGGGAGCGAAAAAAACGAAGAAAGAGGAGGCTGTTAAGCCTCCTTTTTTGCGTTTGGGACATCGGCCAAATTCTGCTGCTGGGTTGGGGGCACAAAACTTTGTGCTTTGGTGCTGAAAACTTTGTGCTTTGACGCTGACACCGGCGCGCGGGCATGTTAGCAAATCATCCAAACGCAACTGCAACGGAACAAACATGCGCACCTCTTTGATTGCATTGACCATTGGCTGCATTATGCCTGCCGCTTTGCTCGCTCAGACAGCCGAAACTGAAACACCATCAGAAGATACAGCGGCCCCCAGTATTGCGGACCAGCTGAGCCTTGGCGAAGATGCCAGCGCCCCCCAGATTGGGGAAACCTACACCCGTGAGACAAACGGCGATTGGGACCTGCGCTGCATCAAGGCGGCGGTTGAAGCTGACGAACCTTGCCAGATGTATCAGCTGATGTCGGATTCCGAAGGAACACCTGTGGCTGAGATTTCGATCTTCCGTTTGGCCGAAGGTGGACGTGCGGTGGCCGGGGCAACGATCATCGTGCCGCTTGAAACGTCCCTACCGCAACAATTGACTATGGAAGTTGATGGCGGAGCTGCACGTCGCTATCCTTATTCCTTCTGCAATACGATTGGTTGCTATTCCCGCATTGGTCTGGTCGCTGAAGAAATCGCAGGCTTTCGCCGCGGCAACGAGGCCAGCTTGACGATTGTACCCGCACTGGCACCGGATCAGACAGTTAACCTGACAATGTCTTTGACTGGTTTTACAGCCAGCTATGAAAAGACGTCGATCAGCCCGAACTGATCTTTTTCA
>CAZJAW010000180.1:0-4322 GCA_964544035.1 uncultured Rhodobacterales bacterium | reverse complement strand
GTTGAAAGCTGTGGTATCTCAGACTTTGGCCAAGGCAAGAACCGCGTTCATGCCGCCAAAGGCAAAAGCGTTGGACATAGCGACATCCACTTTTGCATCGCGCGCTGTGTTCGGCACCACATCCAAGGCGCATTCGGGGTCAGGTTCTTCGTAGCCAATAGTCGGCGCGATCACTCCGTCCCGCAATGCCATGATGCAGGCCAATAATTCGACAGCACCTGTGCCGCCTATCAGATGGCCATGCATGGACTTCGTGCTAGAGATCATCAACTTGTCCGCATGCGGACCAAAGACATCTGCGACAGCCGCGCATTCTGTTTTGTCATTGGCGGCCGTCCCGGTGCCATGCGCATTGATATAGCCGACTTGGTCGCGGCTCACCTGGGCATCCGCCAAAGCGCCTTCCATTGCCCGAGCAGCCCCGTTCTTGGAGGGCGTGACAATGTCGCTTGCATCCGAAGACATGGCAAAGCCGATCACCTCGCAAAGAATGTCAGCCCCGCGTTTATGCGCATGTTCGTAATCTTCGAACACGAACACGCCGGCCCCCTCGCCTTGCACCATACCATTGCGATTGGCGGAAAATGGGCGGCATGCGTCCTTGGACATGACACGCAATCCTTCCCACGCTTTGACCCCACCAAAGCACAACATAGATTCCGACCCGCCCGTGATCATGGCAGGCGCTAACCCCGTGCGCACCATCTGAAAAGCCTGCGCCATGGCATGATTAGAAGACGCACAAGCGGTTGAGACGGTAAAGGATGGCCCTTTAAGATTGTATTCCATGCTCACGTGACTGGCGGCCGCATTGTTCATCAACTTGGGCACCACAAAGGGATGTACGCGGTTTTTACCCTCTTCATAGACTGACCGATAATTGGCGTCCCAAGTGCTCACCCCTCCGCCAGCGGTGCCAAGCACTACACCGGACTTTGCAGCCACTTCACCAGTAAACGTCAGCCCCGCCTGTTCGATCGCTTCCTTTGCAGCGGCCAAAGTGAACTGAGTGAAGCGGTCATACAGGCTGATCTGTTGGCGGTTGTAACGCCCTTCGGCTTCAAAGCCGCGCACTTGACCGCCGATCTGGATCGACAAGCGTTCGACGTCGTGAAAAGCCAGCGACCCAATTCCGCAGCGCCCTTCGCGCATGGCCTCTAATGTGTCCGGGACATCATGGCCAAGGGCGTTGACCGTCCCCGCACCCGTGATGACAACTCTGTGCATCAGACCTGTTGTTCCGCAATCAACTTTTCTATTCCGCTTACGATGGACGCCACATTAGAGATGTCAAAATCGCTTTCAGAAGGCGCGTTTGCGTTGAATGGGACAGAGATGTCGAACTCTTCCTCGATGGAAAAGATACTTTCGACAAGCCCCAGACTGTCAATGCCCAGATCCTCAAGCGTGCTGTCCAATGCCACGTCCGAAGGCTCTAGCACTGCCTGTTCAGCGACGATTTCGATGACCCTGTCTTTAACGCTCATGAGATCTGCCTGTTGGACTTTCCTGTGCTTGATTTACTCACTGCCGTCCGACTTGAAAACAGCTTTCTTGAGTGCAGAAATGTCCGATAGGTAACGCGGCAAGCGCCGCAGTGCTTTGTAGCTACTGATTTGTGTTTTCATTTCAGTTGCCGGATAGCCCAACATCACCTTGCCGGCTGGAACCGAGGTCAATATCACGCTGGCCCCACCGCAAACGGTGCGGTCGCCAATAGACAAATTGTCGGCCACGCCCACCTGCCCGGCCATCACCACAAAATTGCCGACGGTGACGGACCCGGCCAACCCGACCATCCCACAGATCAACCCGTCCGTCCCCAAGACACAGTTGTGCCCAATGTGCACAAGGTTATCGATTTTGGTGCGGTCGCCAATGCTGGTTGGGCGGATGGTGCCACTGTCGATAGTTGAATTGGCGCCAAGCTCAACATCATCACCGATCAGAACGGCACCAAGGCTCGCAATGCGCGCCCAAGCTTGCCCCTCTGCCTCATTTACACCGCCAAGGCTTTCGCGCGCGGTCTCAACGTTGCTTTTTTCCGGTGTGACAAAGGAAAATCCATCGCCCCCAATGCGCGCGCCCGGTTGCCCAATAAAGCGGTCGCCGATCCGAACATGCGCACCGATACTAACATGTTCGCGCAAATAGGCACCTGCGCCCAGTGACGCATTCCACCCCACATAACACAGCGGTCCTATAACCGATCCATCCCCAATATGCGCGCCCGCGGCAATGACAGCTCCCGGCCCAATCGCGACATCAGCTCCGATTTGGGCCGTTTCATCAACGATTGCACTGGGGTGAACGCCACTTGCATACCCCTGCCCCGCATCCATCAGCCCCGTCAGCCGCGACATTGAAAAACGTGGCCGCTCGGACAGAATGGCCGCTTGCAACTCCATGCTTTGCCAATCGGCATCATGCCACAAGAACGCAGCACGCGCCTTCCCATTGGCCAAGTCTTCTGCGTATTTTGGATTTCCAGCCAGTGCCAGGTCACCATCTCCGGCCGAGCCAGGCTCTGCCAGTGCAGTGATGATGAGTGAAGTGTCGCCAACAGCCTCCAGACCAATGGCCGCCGCGATTTCACCAACTGTATACTGCATGTGAATTTCCCTGCGCCTGAGACGTCGTCAGGGGCATTTACCCCTGAACAGCGCGAAGAGCCACCCCGGCTTTGGAAAGTGCATCCCACACAAGTGCGTCACGGCCATAGATGTCGCGGCGGAATTGGGTGTGCCCTTTTGGTGTGGTGAAGGCTGTACGATAGATAATGTGCACAGGTACCGGGCTTTTCAAGTTAACGCGGGATTCTCTGCCAGTGCCAAGTTTGGCTTGAAAGAATCCTTCAGGGTCGCTGGTTTGCTTGGCAAGAAGTGCGTAGGCAAAATCAAACGGGTCGGCCAGACGTACACAGCCATGGCTATACGCGCGCACTTCGCGACCAAACAGGTTCTTGGCTGGCGTGTCATGCAAGTAGATGTTGTACACGTTCGGGAACATGAACTTTACCAAGCCAAGCGCGTTACCTTTGCTGGGCGGTTGGCGCATCGCAAACGGGAACGTGCGCTCTGTATATTTGGCAAAGTTCACATTGTTGCGGTTGATCTTGCGGCCCTTGCGATCTGTGATTTCGATATGGCGTACCGCGTTGCGGTTACGCTTGAGCGCCGGAAGATATTCGCCCACCACGATAGAGCGTGGAACGTACCAGCTTGGGTTGATGACCATATATTCCATCACATCCGAAAATTCCGGTGTGGGACGGTCTTCTTGGTTGGCACCCACAACCGAACGCGTCGAGAAAGTGGTTTTACCGTTGTCGACAATTTTGGCCGTGAAATCTGGGATGTTGACCAACACGTGACGCTCGCCACGTTCTTGATTGAACCAACGCTCGCGCTCCATCGCGACGATGACGGACTGCAAACGGTCTTGCAAAGGTTTGTTGATCTCGCTCAATGTGCCTGCATCTACTTTGCCGTCCGCAGTCATGCCGTTCGCTTCTTGAAACTGCTGCACGGCTGCCTGCATGGCGTCATCATAGGTTTGGCTGTTGCTGCGTTTCAGAAAACCCATCGCGATCAAACGGTTGCGCAATGCCACAACAGACGCACCGGACTCTCCGGATTTCAATGCACGACCAGGCACTTTGGGGCCATAGCCACCTTGGGCCAACATGCGCTCCATGCGCAGTTTTTCTTTCATCAAGGCGTTGTATTCGGTTGTCTTGGGAGCCAGCACTTTGAAAAAGCTCGAAGGTGCGGATTTCGAAAAATTCACCAAATATGATGTGCGATCGCGATACGGCACCTGACGCACAATGGCGCTGTGGACGCGGCTGGGCACCAGAACACCCGTTTGCAAATCACGTGCATATTGTAAGAATGTGCGGCTCAACTCGACTTCTACAAGACCACGGTCGCGCGCGTTACGTGCGGCTTTCATCTGAGCTTGCAGACCACTCACATCATAGCGCGCGACAGGCAGACCGTGATCGCCTGCCGAAGCGAGCGCTTTGAAAAGGGCTGTGCGCCGCTGACTTTCACGTGCAGAACGGCCTGTCCAAAGGCTTTTGTATTCGTTGGCTTGATAAAAGGCAGCGATGTCAGCATCACGCGCCGCCGCTTCTGCAACGGCTTGTTTGAAGGCGGTAACTTGCGCCGACGCAACTTGTGGCAACCCCGCCAGCATCAGCCCCAAAGCCATGCTGAAAATCATAATCCAACGTCTTGTAACCGCAGCGGTCATAGAATCTTGCCTTTCAAAACACGTATTTTCGTCGCTCAAGACTATCCCAAGCGGCGCCCCAGAAT
>CAZJAW010000179.1:2696-5559 GCA_964544035.1 uncultured Rhodobacterales bacterium | reverse complement strand
CATGAAGAATACCAGAAAGCCTGCCATACAAAACAGCAGGGTGGTCATGATATATGGGCCGATTTCGTCAAAGCTTGGTGCTGCGTCTTGCGCCAATGCCAACGTCGGAAGCAGAGTTAGACCCGATCCAACAAGGAGAGATTTACTTAGTTTCATTGTCCGTTTTTCCCTTTGCAAAGCCGCTTAGATCGCGTCTTCGTTGGTTTCGCCGGTGCGCACACGCACGGCCTGTTCGACGTCGAGGACAAATATCTTGCCGTCGCCAATTTTGCCCGTCTGGGCTGTTTTTGTGATGGTCTGCACGATTTGGTCTGCCATACCTTCGGCGACGACAATTTCGATTTTGACCTTGGGCACAAAATTCACGGCGTATTCCGCGCCGCGATAGATTTCTGTGTGCCCAGATTGCGAGCCGAAGCCCTTAATTTCTGTGACCATCATGCCGCGAACTCCGGCTTCGGTCAGCGCTTCGCGAACCTCCTCCAGTTTGAACGGCTTGATCGTTGCGATAATGAGTTTCACCCCGTGTCCCCTTCTCTTGGCAGGTCGCCCTGCTGTACGGTTCGCAAAAAAGGGTATTGGCCCCGCGGAGCAAAGAAATTGAGGGCAATTTTTGGGCGCAACCAAAGGTGATGTGCATAAAAAATGCGCAAATGCTGCAAATTGATTAAAAAGAGGGCAGGTAAGAATCTGATCTGCTTGATCTGAGGGCGTGTCAAACGCGTTTAAAGACGGTATGGTGTTGCAAATAATAGGCCGGGCAGGGGTCAAGACATGAGTGATTCAAAAAAAGGCAAAAAGCCTTTGGTGGCGGAGCGACGGTACGCATCCAAGCCAGCAAAAACTGCGCCCAAAAAGCCGAAGGCCAAAAAGCGCAAAGCCAGCACCCGCAAAGCGCCCAGCCGCAACATATTTGTGCGTCTCTTTCGTTGGGTATTGCGCCTCATCTGGGCTTTTACGTGGCGGGTGACGGCTATTGCCTGCTTCGGTCTTGCTGTGGTTGTGGGATATTTCTGGACCACTTTGCCCGACGTAACAGAATTGCTGGATGGACGGGCGCGGGGTTCTGTCACGTTGATAGATCGCGACGAAAAAGTGTTTGCGTGGCGTGGCGATCAGTTTGGTGGGGCCGTGACTGCACAAACGGTGGCTCCGGCGTTAAAAAATGCCGTTGTTGCGACTGAGGACAAGCGCTTTTACCGCCATTTAGGTTTAAGTCCGCGCGGCATTGCCTCTGCTGTGCGCATCAACCTTAGCGAAGGACGTGGTCCTTTGTCGGGCCATGGCGGGTCCACTATATCGCAACAGACAGCCAAGTTGTTGTGTCTGGGTGACGAATACGTGGCTTCCGAATGGAAGAACGAAGCGGAATATGTCGCGGATTGCCGTCGAGGTTCTTTGCAGCGCAAAGCCAAGGAAGCCGTCTATGCCTTGGCGATGGAAGTGAAATATTCCAAAGACGAAATCCTCTCGATCTACCTTAACCGCGCCTACATGGGCGGCGGGGCATATGGCGCAGAAGCGGCGGCGCAGCGCTATTTTGGCAAATCGGCATCGGACGTGACTCCGGCTGAGGCAGCGATGCTTGCTGGTCTTTTAACGGCGCCTTCGCGACTGGCACCAACTTCTGATTTAGAAAGGTCACAGGCACGCGCGGCAACGATACTGCGTCTTATGGGCGAACAGGACTATCTGACACAGGCCGAAGTCGCACAATGGCAGCAAAACCCCGCGACCTTGTCTACGGCTGCGCGGCGTAAGGCTGGTGGGTATTTTGCCGATTGGGTCATGTCGACAGGCCCTGAGTTTTTCACGCGCAACACAACAGAAGACGTCATCATCCGCACCACGCTGGATCAACGCTTACAGCGCGCGGCCGAAGAAGCGCTGGACGAAGTCTTCAAAACCAAAGTACGCGAAGGGTCCAAAGCGCAGGCCGCCATCGTGGTGATGAGCGCAGATGGCGCCGTGCGTGCCATGGTCGGGGGGCGTGAAAGCCGTGTGTCGGGCGTGTTCAACCGTGCCATTCAGGCAGAGCGTCAGACAGGGTCAGCGTTCAAACCGTTCGTTTATGCGGCTGCACTCGAGCTTGGCTATTCCCCGATGGACACCGTGAACGATGCGCCTATGACCATCGATATTCCCGGCTCGGGGCCATGGTCGCCGCGAAACTACACAAACGAATATGTCGGGCGTGTAACGTTGGTCGATGCCCTTAAGGACTCTCTTAATATCCCTGCGGTCATCGTGTCTGAAAGTGTCGGCCGTGATTTGGTGCGACGTGTCGCCACTGATTTTGGTATCAGCGGCGATATGGCGGACGGCCCTGCATTGGCGCTTGGTGCGTCTGAAAGTACGCTTTTGGATATGACCGGGGCTTATGCAGGCATCTTGAACGGCGGGTCCTCGGTCGCGCCTTATGGCCTCGTCGATTTACGTCTGAAAGGCGATGAAGAACCTTTGATGGGAACAGGTGGTGGCATCCGCGAACGTGTGATCGGCGATAAGGCGGCGGGTGAGCTGATCTGGATGATGGAAAAAGTTGTCAGCGAAGGTACTGGGCAACGTGCGCAGTTTGATGGGCGCGAGATAGCAGGCAAAACTGGCACAACACAGGCCGCGCGCGATGCTTGGTTCATTGGCTTTACAGCGGATTACGTGGCGGGTGTCTGGATGGGATATGACGACAACACGCCCTTGACCGGAGTCACAGGTGGCGGGTTGCCTGCAGAAATCTGGCGCGAAACCATGGTGCGGGTCCACGAAGGTGTGCCAGTCAATCCTTTGCCGATGATCGTGCCCGAATTGGTGCTGCAACAACAGCAGCAACAAGAACCTGCGCCGCAATCTCAGCAACAGCAAC
>CAZJAW010000179.1:0-2596 GCA_964544035.1 uncultured Rhodobacterales bacterium | reverse complement strand
GTGCTGCAACAACAGCAGCAACAAGAACCTGCGCCGCAATCTCAGCAACAGCAACGACAGCCGCAGCAACGCGACGTGCCGCGCACGACAGAAGGCTTGATTGAATTGCTGGTGCGTGAAGTGTTGGGCGGTGGGCGCAACAGATAAGCGGCGCGCCCGTTTGCCCGGATAGCTGGCGTTAGCCTGCGGTTTTTAGATCGTTAATCATGCCATCGATGCTGCCACCGTTGCGGTCGATCAGCGCGCCGACTTCCGTGCGCTCGGTCAACAGCAGGTTGATGCCTTCGATAAACATATTGAAAAACAGATCGCGACCGGATCGATCTGACACTTGGAAGGTGACCGTGAACGGGGCTTCTCCGCGCAGAAATGCAGTGGCTTCCACTTCGTACCAGTTCTTGACCTGTTTGACGCCTTTGACCTCAAGTCGCCCGCCAATGAACTCACGAAAGCGTCGGCCGTACTTGCGAGAGACATAGCCCTGAAACGCATTTGAAAACGCGCGCTTTTGCGCAGCCGAGGCGCGACGCCCATCGGCGCCCATGGTATATGCTGCAATATAAGATGTGTCGCTATAACGCGCAAAGATGCGCTCAAAGTCCGCGAACATCTGGTTCTGGCTGCGACCGGACGCGATGACACCATTGATTTCACCGACCAGCTTGTCGATCAGCTGCTTTGCGCTGCTTTGGGTCAAAGCAAATGCTGGCAGTGCGGGCATCAATGCCGCGGCACCAGTGAGCGTGATAAATTTGCGTCGTTTCATGTCAGAAGCCCTCTGTGTCGAGTTCAAACGGGTCGATTTCGGTGGCGACGTCTTCGTCGCCCAACGTAAATCGTCGATTTTGTAGATAAATCAGGCGGGACTGTGCATAGCTGTCCGCGCTCTCATACAGGATTGAGTCCACTGTATCGGAGAACTTGGCCCGCGCACTTAGACCCGAGCCTACGGATGCAACGGTTCCAAGGTACGATTCCGGGCTGTCCAGAACGTAAGACAACGGGTTGGTGAAAAGGTCGACAACGCGCCCAGTCGTGCGGCGTGCGGTCGAAGGCCCCAAAACAGGCAGTTCCTGATATGCGCCTTCACCCACGCCCCAGACGAAAAGCGTTTCACCAAAATCGGTGTCATGTTGTGCAACAGTCATGGCAGTTGCAGGATCAAACAGGCCGAGCACCCCAGCGGTAGAGTTCAAGGTAAACCGTAACGTCGAAAGGCCTAGACCGCGAAGGTCACCCTGTAGCAGGCTGTTGACCATCACCGAAGGCTGCCCAAGGTTGGTGGCGAAGTTGCTGACGCTGTCTTCGACGCCGTCAGGCACCACTTTAGCATAACCAAGCGCAACAGGACGCACCACGTTGCGATCCAAGTTCTTGTTAAAAGCGTGCACCTTGCGGTTTTGCGCCTCGCGCGGATCATTAATACCGTCTGGGGCCAGACCAGTCCCATTAGAGCCTGCACAGGCCGCAACAGATGCAACCGAAAACATCAAAAATGCAGCGCGCTGCAGGCGGGCTAAAAGTGGCAATGTAGCTCTCCGGTTGATATTATTGACGTCTACTTAGTGTTTCTCTGCCAAATGCCCAGTGCACATGTTATTGATCCGAAAGCCTGTGGCAGTTGCGTGACAGAGAATTTAAACGATAGCTGCGAAAAAGAGCAGATAAGACCAACAAGCAAGCGAAAAGGTGCCTATGCAAAACGACCTGATCAAGCTGGGACGGGCTGAATTGCAAGCCACGCGCGCAAAAAGTCGAACCCTTTATTGGGTCGTCGGCCTTTTTAGTTTGTTTGCGAACCTGCTGATGCTCACTGGACCAATGTACATGTTGCAGGTCTATGACCGCGTGCTTGGCTCCAAAAGCGAAGAGACGCTGATCGCACTGTCGCTGTTGGTGGTGTTTCTTTACGGCGTGATGGGCATTCTGGATTACACACGTGGGCGCATCATGGCCCGCGTCGGTGCGCGTTTTCAAGCAGATCTGGACCGTAGGGTTTTTGACGCTGTGGTGCGCAAGTCAGCCGTTGCACCTGATCTGCGGACGCAATCCGGGTTGGCCGACCTTGAAGCGATCCAACGGCTGTTGACGTCACCTGTTTTGATGGCGTTCTTCGATCTGCCGTGGACGCCGATATTTATCGCCGCGATTTTTCTATTTCACCCCTTGCTGGGTTGGCTGGCTGTAGGTGGGGGCACTGTCTTGATCCTCATTGCGCTCGTTAATCAGTTGATGTCGCGCAAACCACAATTGCGCGCCGGACAAGCCGGGCAAGTGGCGGGGTCCATGTCTGACCAATTGCGCATCGAAGCTGAGATGGTGCAGGCCATGGGTATGCGCGGCGCTGCCTTTGATCGCTGGCAGCAAGCTCGGGGCAAAGCGCTTGAAGAGCAGATCAAAGCCACTGACGTGGGGGGCGGGTTTACTTCGTTGACCAAAACGCTGCGCTTGTTTTTGCAAAGCGCGATGCTGGGACTTGGGGCCTATCTTGTTCTTCAAGGCAACATGACGCCGGGGGCGATGATTGCGGGTTCGATCCTGCTTGGACGCGCGCTTGCGCCGATTGAGTTGATGTTGACACAATGGCCTGCAGTGC
>CAZJAW010000178.1:0-5605 GCA_964544035.1 uncultured Rhodobacterales bacterium | reverse complement strand
CAGGTGGCGGGCCGGGCCGGGCGGGCCGAGAAACCCGGCACCGCGTTACTGCAAACCTATCAACCCGAGCATCCTGTTATCCGCGCCATTTTGGCTGGGGATGAAGAAGGGTTCTGGCGGGCAGAAGCGGGCGAGCGCGAGGCTGCAGGCGTACCGCCCTATGGGCGCATGGCCGGAATTATCCTCAGCGGGCCCGATGTGGCCGCTGTATTTGACGTGGCCAATGCAATGGCGCGCAACGCGGGTCCCCTCACCCGCATCGGCGCGCAAGTTTTTGGCCCAGCGCCTGCGCCGATTGCACGCGTGCGCGGACGGCACAGAGTGCGCCTGCTGGTTAAGGCGGGTAAGGGCGTGGCACTGCAAAGCGCCATCGCGCAGTGGATCAAACCACTGCGCCTGAAAGGCGACTTACGCTTGGCCGTCGATATCGATCCTCAGAGTTTTTATTAAAGCGCGGCGCACAAAACGTGCGCTTTACTAAAGATGGATCAAGAAAGGCGGAAGTGCCCTCCGCCCTCAGCCCAACGCCGCCGCGCACCGTCCGCAAACGCCCGGCACCCCGTGCTGGCCAACATCCGGCAGCACTTTCCAGCAGCGTTCGCATTTGCCACCTTGCGCTTTTTCAAAGACCACAGCGATGCCTGACACATCCGGCAACTTGAAAGCATCCGCAGGGGCGGCATCAGTCGTCACCGAAATAGCTGACGTGATACAGACATCATCAAAAGGCACAGAGCCCAGCACCTCAGCCAATGCTTCATCCTCGACAAAAACGACTGGACCCGCCTCAAGCGACGCACCAATCACCTTGTCGGTACGCTGCACTTCCAAAGCGGCTGTCACCACACGTCGCGCAGCACGGATACCCGCCCACTTTGCGGCTAAGTCATCATTGCGCCACGCAGTAGGAGTTTCTGGAATATCGGTAAGGTGAACTGAACTGTCTTCTTCCGAATACCGCTCCAGCCAGACCTCTTCCATGGTGAACACCAACACCGGCGCAAGCCACGTGGTCAATCGATGGAACAGAATGTCCAACACTGTACGCGCAGAACGGCGCTGCAACGTATCTCCATCACAATAAAGCGCATCCTTACGCACATCAAAATAGAACGCTGACAGATCGACTGTTGCAAAGTTAAGCACAGCAGACACAACCCGTTGGAAATCGAAAGCGGCATAGCCTTCGCGCACGATCTCATCCAACTCTGCCAGCCTGTGCAGAACCAATTGTTCCAGTTCCGGCATGTCCTCTGGCGCGACACGGTCACTTTCCGTGAAATCCGCCAACGACCCGAGCATATAGCGCATTGTATTGCGCAATCGGCGATAGCTGTCGGCCACCCCTTTCAGGATCTCAGGCCCGATGCGTTGATCGGCAGTGTAATCTGCCTGAGCCACCCAAAGGCGCAAAATATCTGCGCCGTATTGCTCAACCACCTTTTCCGGAACGATGGTGTTGCCGATGGATTTGGACATCTTCATGCCCTTGGCATCCAACGTAAAACCGTGCGTTACGACATTGCGGTAAGGTGCGCGGCCAGTGGTCCCGACCGATTGCAAAAGCGAAGAATGGAACCAGCCGCGATGCTGATCCGTGCCCTCCATGTAAACATCGGCGATGCCATCCTCGGAGCCGTCTTCACGGTCCCGCAAGGTGAACGCGTGGGTCGAACCGGAATCAAACCACACATCCAAAATGTCCATGACCTGATCATAGTCATCCGGGTTCACGATACCTTCAAGGAAGCGCTGCTTGGCGCCCTCATCATACCATGCGTCCGCGCCCTCGGCCTCGAATGTCGAGGTGATGCGGCGGTTGACTTGCGGATTGCGCAGCAGGAAATCGTCATCCGTGGGCAATGCGCCTTTCTTGGTAAAGCACGTCAGCGGAACGCCCCATGCGCGTTGGCGGGACAAAACCCAATCGGAGCACGCTTCCATCATGGAATGCAGGCGGTTGCGGCCTGATTTCGGCGTCCAGTTGACGTTGTCGATCTCGGTCAGGGCGCGTTCGCGGATGGTCTTGCCGTGCGTGTCGAGACCGTCGTTCACAGGTTTGTCGATGGCGGCAAACCACTGCGGCGTATTGCGATAGATCACCGGTGCTTTTGAGCGCCACGAGTGCGGATAGCTGTGCTTGATCTTGCCACGCGCAAGCAACCCGCCAACTTCGGCCAACTTGTCGATGACAGCGGCGTTGGCGTTGCCCTCTTTGCCGTTGGGTTTCAGGATCGCCTTGCCGCCAAAGAACGGCAGATCATCGCGAAAGCGCCCATCGGGGTTCACATTGTAGGTGATCACCTGTTCCAACATGCCAAGGTCGCGGTAAAGTTCGTATTCCTCAAGACCGTGGCTAGGTGCGCAATGCACGAAACCTGTGCCCTCGGTGTCGGTGACGAAATCAGCGGCGCGGAAGTCACGAATGTCGTCCCATTCGCCGTTGCCATCTGTCGCACCTGCGAGAGGGTGGGTCAGCGTGATCTTGGCCAAATCGTCGTTCGAAACATCGCTCACACGTTTCCACATGCCGTCTTCAAGCCGCGCACGACCCATGACGTCTGCCGCCAAGTTGTCCGCCAGAATAAAACGCTCACCAATGGTGGCCCAGCATTCTTCCGGGCGGCCTGTGACCTCATAAAGCCCATAAGAAATCGACTCACCATAAACCACTGCTTTGTTGGATGGCATGGTCCACGGTGTCGTCGTCCAGATGACCACCTTGGCTGAATCCAGCGTTGCATCGCCTGTTCCAACAACTTGGAACTTCACCCAGATCGTGAAGCTGTCCTTGTCGTGATACTCGACTTCTGCCTCAGCCAGTGCAGTCTGTTCAACCGGGCTCCACATCACAGGCTTTGAGCCCTGATATAGCGTACCGTTCATCAAGAACTTCATGAACTCTTCGGCAATCACCCGCTCTGCGTGGAAGTCCATCGTCAGATACGGTTGATCCCAATTGCCCGTGATACCCAAACGCTTGAACTCTTCGCGTTGGATATCAACCCATCCGGCCGCAAAGTCGCGACACTCCGCACGGAATTCGTTGATCGGCACGTCGTCTTTGTTGCGACCCTTCTTGCGGTACTGTTCTTCGATCTTCCACTCGATAGGCAGACCGTGACAATCCCAACCGGGGATGTAGCGCGCATCGCGGCCCAGCATCTGATGGCTGCGCACGATCATGTCCTTGATCGTCTTGTTCAACGCGTGCCCGATGTGTAGATGCCCGTTGGCATAGGGCGGTCCGTCATGCAGCGTAAACGGCTGGCGTGCACCCTTGGCGGCGACAGCTTTTTCACGCAAACGCTCATAAACCCCAATGCGCGCCCAGCGTTCCAGCCACTGAGGCTCGCGCTTCGGCAAGCCCGCGCGCATGGGAAAATCAGTCTTGGGTAAGTTCAGGGTCGTTTTATACTCGGGCGTGTCGGCGCACATGAGGGGCGTCCTTCATAGGTCATTTGAAGCGAGGAATGGCATGGGCGGTGCGATAAGCTCAAGCACCTTTGTCCGGCGGCTCAAGGCAAATGCTCAGAGCGCCGGGGATATAATTCGCACGATACGGATCATATGCAACATGTGCGCTGTATAAGTCGGGCGCGGCAGGCTCTACAAGCCCCCTGCATCCGAGTTCCCAAAATTCCCGCGCGAAGCCGGGCGCCGGGGCAGAGCCCCTAAATTATGATGTGCGCCGCTAGGCGCTCAATCGGGTCGCACTTTACGTGGACACGATGCCCTATGGCCCTTACGGCCCTGCCCGCTAAACTGGCCACATCCAACCAAAGGACACGTTGATGAAAATTGCCATTGCAGGGGCCGGGATCGGCGGTCTGGCTGCCGCGATATTGTTGCGAAAAAGTGGTGCGGATGTCACCCTGTTTGACCAGTTTAACGCCCCAGAACCCGTCGGTTCCGGCTTGGTCATCCAACCGGTGGGTCAAGCCGTTCTTAAGGCATGTGGCGTTTTCGAACAGGCCTTGGCCACCGGAAACAGCATACACAGGATGTTGGGGCACGAGGTCGACAACGGGCGGCGCGTGTTGGACGTGTGGTATGATCGGGCGCATTCCCAACGCACCGGCCTTGCCTTACATCGCAACGCATTGTTTCAGTCCCTGTGGAACGGCGCCCAAACAGCCGGAGCCGAAATACGCACTGGCGTAAAGGTTGCTCAGGCTGTTGAAGGGACACTGATATTAAAGGACGGCACTCAGACAGAGCCTTTCGATCTGGTCATAGATGCCCTTGGTGCACATTCTCCGCTCACATCGATGTCGGCCAAAGACCTGCCTTATGGCGCGCTCTGGGCCAATGTGGATTGGCCCGAGGCGACCAAACTGCCCAAAGATCAATTGCGACAGACCTACCGTAGGGCCTCCAACATGGTTGGAGTCTTGCCCATCGGCACGCCACCGGGTCAGGAAAAACCAATGGCCGCGATCTTCTGGTCTTTGCCGCGTGACGGGTATGATGATTGGCGAACGGCTGGCCTTGCGGCTTGGCAGGATCAGGCTGCCGCTCTTTGGCCCGCTTTCGCAGACTTTGCCACACAAGTCACCGATGCAGACCAGCTGACAATGGCGCGCTATGCCCACGGCACGTTGGCCACGCCTTTTGGCACACGCATCGCCCACATAGGAGACGCCGCCCATTGCGCCAGCCCGCAGTTGGGGCAAGGTGCTAACATGGCTCTTGTGGATGCCTATGTGCTGGCACGCGCCCTAACCGAGCACACAGTTGAACAGGCGTTGCCAGCTTATGCCGCCACGCGACGCTGGCATGTGCGCATCTATCAAGGGATGAGTTGGGCCTTTACGCCGCAATACCAGTCCGACAGCCAATGGTTGCCAGTCTTTCGCGACCGCGTGTTGTTCCCGGTTTCAATGATACCGCCTGTACCACGTCTGTTGTCGCATCTGGTCTGCGGTACGATGCTGCCTGCGTTCCCCCGCGGGGATCCGTTGCGTTAGGCATCCCCATAACGCGTCTGCGCCCAACGGTTCAGCCATGCCAATGCGGCCAAAGACAGGCCCAGCACGACCAGCGACAACACGCGTGTCAGCCCTTCGAGGCCGGAAATATCAATCAAAAACACCTTGGCCACGGCCAGTCCAATGACCACCAGCCCAGCCCGGCGCCATACATCAGACCTGCGCGCAAGCGACTGATAAAACAGTCCTGCCCCGACCACCAAAAGCGCCACAGTATAGCTGTAAAGCTCAGGTTGCTGGAACCCATTGTTCAGATGCATCCCCCCCGCACCTTGCCAAACATGGCGCAGAGTCACGAATGCCCAGAACGCACCCAACGCGGTGGCAACGCCAAAGAACCCACGCCGCAGCCAACGGCCGGACAAACGCCATGCCCCCAAAGCAAGGACCACCGCAGGCAGCAAATAGGCGGCCAAAAGACTGTTCAAAACAGGTGGCCCAACGACATCCCTGCCCCAGTCACCAAACAACGGCGACAACAGCGTCAGTGCCAGCAGCAAAGCGCCAAGGCCGATGACACCAAACACGACGGCCAAAGCAGCACGCACCACGACCAACAGACCTTGCAAGGATTGCAAACGCAGCAATTGCGCCATCATCAATCCAAACCAGAT
>CAZJAW010000177.1:0-5605 GCA_964544035.1 uncultured Rhodobacterales bacterium | reverse complement strand
CAATGCCCGCGGGCATTGGGCAGGACTTTGTAAACGCCGCATTGGTTGTAGAAGCGCCGTGGGCAGCGCGTGAAGCTTTGATGCACATGCACGAGATAGAAGCGCGGATGGGACGACGCCGTGCGACGCGTTGGGGTGAACGCGTTGTGGATATCGACCTACTGGCGATTGACAACAAAATCTTGCCGGATTTGGCGACGGCACGCACATGGATGCAACTTGCGCCTGAAAAACAAAGAGAATCGACACCGGAGCAGTTGATTTTGCCACATCCGCGGATGCACGAACGCGGGTTTGTTTTGGTGCCGCTTGCAGATGTTGCTCCGGACTGGGTGCATCCTATTACCCGCCGTACTGTTGTTGAGATGCGGGATGCCTTGCCCGCGGCAGATCTGAAAGCCATCACAGCCCTGTAATAGCGCCTTGTCATTTGGCTCAATCGCCCCTACATACACGCTTTCTAATTATGATTGCTGATCTGGAGCACAAACATGGCCCGCGTGACCGTTGAAGACTGCGTTGACAAGGTTCCCAACCGTTTCGAATTGGTCATGTTGGCCGCGCACCGTGCCCGCGAAATTTCGGCGGGTTCTGCGATCACTGTAGAACGTGACAACGACAAGAACCCTGTCGTTTCTCTGCGTGAGATCGCGGATGAAACGCAAAGTGCAGACGAACTGCGCGAGCGTCTGATCGAAAGCAACCAAAACCAGATCGAAGTCGATGAGGCCGAAGAAGACGCCATGGCGCTTCTTATGGGTGCCGAACAGGACAAGCCCGAAGAAGACAGCATGTCCGAAGAGATGCTTTTGCGTCAACTCATGGCAGCTCAAGGCCAAGGTTAACCCTTTACTTCAGGTTCGGACCGCATGATCTCTGACGACGATCTGATCGAACTGGTCCGAAACTATAACCCGAAAACGAACGAAGCGTTGATCCGCGCCGCCTACGACTTTGGCGAGCGGATGCACGAAGGTCAGTTCCGCCACTCCGGTGAGCCTTATTTCACCCACCCCGTCGCGGTTGCCGCCATTTTGACGGAGCAGCAGCTGGATGACGCCACGATCATCACCGCCCTGTTGCACGATACAATTGAAGACACCAAAGCCAGCTATTCCATCGTTGCTGAACAATTTGGCGAAGAGATCGCCAAGCTGGTGGATGGAGTCACCAAGCTGACCAACCTGCAATTGTCGTCGGTCGAAACTAAGCAAGCCGAAAACTTCCGCAAGCTGTTCATGGCCATGTCCAAGGACATGCGTGTGATCTTGGTTAAGCTGAGTGACCGATTGCACAATATGCGCACCATTCGTTCAATGCGTCCCGACAAGCAGCAACAAAAAGCGCGCGAGACCATGGACATTTTTGCGCCTCTTGCGGGGCGCATGGGGATGCAGTGGATGCGCGAAGAACTTGAGGATCTGGCCTTTAAGGTGCTGAACCCTGATGCGCGGTCTTCTATCATTCGTCGCTTTATCACGATGCAACGCGAAACCGGGGATGTAATCCAGCGCATCACAGGTGACATGCGCCTTGAGCTTGAAAAGGTGAACATAGAGGCAGACGTGTTTGGGCGCGCCAAAAAACCCTATTCAATCTGGCGCAAGATGCAGGAAAAGGGCCAATCCTTTTCTCGCCTGTCGGACATTTATGGGTTCAGGATTATCACGCTCTCTGATGAGGATTGTTATCGTACGCTTGGGGCGATTCACCAGCGATGGCGCGCGGTGCCGGGGCGGTTTAAAGATTACATCAGCCAACCCAAAAGCAATGGTTATCGGTCGATCCACACCACGGTGTCGGGGCGCGATGGTAAACGCGTTGAGGTGCAGATCAGAACTCAGCAAATGCACGATGTCGCCGAAACCGGTGTGGCTGCCCACTGGTCCTATCGCGACGGGGTGCGTGGTCAAAACCCGTTTGCGGTGGATCCGGCCAAGTGGATTGCACAACTGACAGAACAATTCGACGGCGAAGACGATCACGAGGATTTCCTCGAAGCTGTGAAGCTTGAGATGTATTCGGATCAGGTGTTTTGCTTCACCCCAAAGGGTGAGGTGGTGAAGTTGCCACGTGGAGCGACGCCAATTGACTTTGCCTATGCGATTCACACTCGGATTGGGAATGCTTGTGTTGGTGCCAAGGTAGATGGCATGCGCGTTCCTTTGTGGACGCGGGTGAGGAATGGTCAATCCGTCGATATCATCACTGCCGAAGGTCAGACGCCGCAAACCACGTGGCTGGAAATTGCCACTACTGGCAAGGCCAAGACGGCGATCCGGCGATCCTTGCGCGAAGCTGATCGCGAACGTTTCATTACACTGGGGCGCGAATTGGCGCGCTCTGCCTTTGCCCATGTGCGCAGAAAAGCGACGGATAAAGCGCTTGAAACTGCAGCCAAGCAATTACGCGTCGGTAGTGCGGATGAGGTGTTGGCACGTCTAGGTTCTGCAGAGTTGACGGGGCGCGAAGTGGTGCAAGCCATTTACCCGGATTTGCAAGCGAAACCGGGCAAGGTTGTGGATGCGCGCAGCGCGGTCATTGGCCTTTTACCAGGTCAGAAATTTCAACTCGCGACCTGTTGCGAACCTTTGCCGGGTGAACGCATCGTCGGAATGACATTTCGCGGCGAAGGTGTCGTGGTCCATGCCATTGATTGCGAGCAATTGGTGGACTACGAAAGCCAGCCGGACCGCTGGCTGGACCTGCGGTGGCACGATGGCAGCCATGCGGCAGTCTATGGGGCGACGCTGGATGTCACGATTGGTAACGACGCAGGTGTACTGGGGCGAATTTGCACATTGATTGGTGAAGGCAAGGCCAATATCTCTGATCTAGAGTTCATGGATCGGAAGCCTGACTTTTACCGTTTGCTGATCTATGTGGAATTGCGTGACGCACAACATCTGCACACGCTGATGGGTGCGCTGGAAGCAGAAAGTGATGTCGCCGCGATCGAACGTCATCGTCGACCCGTGTCCAAAACGGGTGCTTTGAAGTCGACACCGCGGACTGCATAAGAAAGGCAAGACATTGGTGTTCAAGCGCCGCGATCCGAAACCAATTTTGCGCGCAATGCTGGAGTTTATCTGGCCGCGCGGAGGGTGGACGCGTGCGTTTCACTATGTGAAGCACCGTGTGCGCCGCTTGCCGGATACGCCTGAAAAAATCGCGCGTGGTGTCTGGGCAGGTGTTTTTACAACCTTTACCCCGTTTTATGGCATCCATTTTGTTTTTGCGGCCCTCATTGCCACCATCATGCGAGGCAATATTCTCGCGGCGTTGATGGCGACCTTTTTTGGCAACCCGTTAACCTATGTTCCCATTGGCCTTGTGTCTTTGCAAACGGGCCACTGGTTGCTTGGATCCGAGATGCAGGAAGGCACCGAGCGTTCCTTCGGCGGCAAGTTTGTCGATGCGAGCGGCGATCTATGGCAGAATCTTAAGCACATGGTGTTGGGTGAGCCGCAGGACTGGACAGGACTCAGCGTCTTTTATAACGAGATTTTCTTTCCCTATATGACAGGCGGCATCATACCCGGGGTTATTGTGGCCACGACATGCTATTATTTGTCCGTGCCGTTGATCCGCGCTTACCAAAAACGGCGCAAGGGCGCGATCAAGGCCAAACTTGATGCCATCAAGTCCAAAGCCGCCGCCAAGGCGATCGACCTCAAAAAGAAAGCCGACTGACGCGTCGCGCGGCTGCGCTCAATCGTCGGGCATCGCAAAAACCTACAAGACGTAGTGCCACGTTGCGCATACAATCCAATTTGTGTCCGAAACCCTATTGCCTGCGTTCAATTGGTACAATTTAACTGCAGACTTCGCATGTTCAGATGCGCCATCAGGTACTAGATTGCTCCTTAACGATAATGAAGGGACGTGCCATGATCGCACCTGTCGGCAACCTGCGCCTTGGCGTGAACATTGACCACGTAGCCACCGTACGAAACGCGCGGGGCGGCGAAACGCCGGACCCACTGCGTGCGGCACGCATCGCTGAAGCCGCTGGGGCCGACGGTATTACCGCCCATTTGCGCGAAGATCGCCGTCACATATCGGATGCGGACATCGAAGGGTTGATGAACGTACTAAACGTGCCGCTTAACTTTGAAATGGCGGCAACCGATGAGATGCAGGCCATCGCGCTGCGCCACAAGCCGCATGCCGTGTGTATCGTCCCTGAAAAGCGCGAAGAACGTACAACTGAAGGGGGTCTTGAGGTCGCACGAGAGGAAAATCGACTGGCTCATTTCATCGCCCCTTTGCGGGATGCGGGGTGTCGCGTTTCGATCTTTATTGCTGCTGATGTGCGTCAGGTCGAAGCTGCGCATCGCATCGGAGCGCAGGTGATCGAACTGCATTCTGGTGGCTATTGCGATGCCCATCACGAAGGGCGCTTCGATGATCGTGATCGTGAGCTTTCGGCACTGCGCGAGATGGCAACATTCGCCCATAGCCTTGGTCTTGAGGTTCATGTGGGCCACGGGTTGACCTATGAAACTGTTACCCCTGTTGCTGCCTTCCCCGAAGTGGTTGAGTTGAACATCGGGCATTTTCTGATTGGCGAAGCGATATTCTTAGGCCTCGATCCGGCGATCCGCGAAATGCGGCGTCTTATGGACGAAGCACGCGAGGGTATTTCGTGATCCGCCATTGTGTGATGTTACGCCTTTTGCCGAATGACCAAGAGAACAGCCTTGAGCAAATCATGCTTGGGCTTGGTGCGCTTGTGGAACGCCTTGATGGATGCAGTGGATTTTGTGCCGGTCCCAACCTCGACTTCGAGGGCAAATCGCAGGACTATCCCTATGGCTTCACATTTGACGCGGTGGATGCAGAAACACTTTCCACCTACGGAGGACACCCCGAGCATGTGGAGCTGGGCACGCGCTTGATCGCGCTGTGTCAAGGTGGGGGTGAAGGTATCGTGGTTTACGATCTGGAGTATGGGGTATGAAAAACTGCATGTGGGTTGTGTGCCTATTGGTCACACCTCAGTTGGCCATGGCCTGTCCGACGGGTGCTGATCTTGAGGATGGTATCGTCATCACTGTGGGTAAAAAGGCTGCGCCCCAAACTCATATTGTACGCCGTGTGGTCGATGATCTTGTTTGGAACTCGCAATCCTCTGCGATTTTTCCTGACGCTTGGAACATTTATTCGCATGGCGGTTTATTCACGCTGTTCACCCATCGTGATAGCGGAACAGGTCAGAAAACGAACCGTTACGACCCGGTTCTGCCGGGTATGGATGAAATTGTGCCCGGCGCGGATTTCACGATGCAGACCACGTGGGGCGATCCACAGGGGCAAAAGCAATGGAGTGGGCTGCTGAGTTACGAGGTATCCGAAAATCCCGCAATCAAAATTGGCGGCTGCACTTATGACTCGATCCGCGTTTTGATCAATGGTGACGTGACCTATCCCGATGGGACTACTAAGTCCTATGGTCGCCGAGTAGTGTATATCCCGGAACTCGCATTTAAGGTCGGGCGCGTTGCACTGCTCAAGGTTGAGAAAGTGGGTTGGTTCACAGGGGGCCTCAAAGATAGTGGGATGATTAATCAATCAAAGACTATGTCGGATCTGGCAGATGTTC
>CAZJAW010000176.1:0-5606 GCA_964544035.1 uncultured Rhodobacterales bacterium | reverse complement strand
TTGAACGGATCAGCGGGGTTGTCGTTTTGTTTGGTCATGACTTACTGCCCGTTCACAGGATAATATAAGCGTTCACTTAAAACGAAAGCGTAGCTGCCCTTACGTCGACCGCTCCACGAGCCGGCTTGCGACGAAAACCATTCCTTCGTCTTTGGCTTCGAAAAATCAAACACCGCAAACAAGCCGCCGTCGGTTGTGGTCTCGTATCCGCCGGACCTGATGGTTTGTGCTGTGTTCGGGTAATCGGCAGCCAAATCCAGACCGTCGCGCAAAATGACACCGCCCAATTGGATGACTGCGCCCATGCGATCCGGGTTCTCGAATGTGAAGGCAAATCCGAAACCGCAAAAATCCTTACCCGCGATGCCTCCATTTGGAAGTGCGGCGAACCTTTCAACGGCAAAGCCATTTTCACCCTTGGCTATGCGCTTCACTTGCATGGCTTTCACGATGGAAATTTGGTTCAGCGTTACCGTCCTACCAACGACACCCGATACCGGAGACACCCGGCTCTTACCTCTCGCCTCACTCCATGAACAACCAGCCTTGTGCAGTCTCTGCTCACTTGCCGTCGGTTTGCGTTCTGACGCCGCCGCTTGCTCAGAAACGGAAAGAGCTTGCCCTAATGTCGTGCACGGAAACAGGGTTAAAATAGCGAACGTTATCAAACGTCGGCAATTCATCCCAAGCTCACACTCGCCGCACTCTCCGGCAGTTCCTCATCAAACAGGCGCTGATAGAACTCCGCCACGGTCTGACGCTCCAACTCGTCGCATTTGTTCAGGAAGGACAGGCGGAAGGCATAGCCGACATTGCGGAAAATTTCTGCGTTTTGGGCCCATGCAATCACCGTGCGCGGCGACATCACGGTCGACAAATCGCCACTCATGAATGCCGTACGCGTGAGGTCCGCAACGGTGACCATCTGCTTGACGGTTTTGCGCCCCTCGGCGGTATTGTAGTTTGGGTTCTTGGACAGAACAATCGCGGTCTCTGCATCAATGCTGAGGTAGTTCAGCGTGGCAACCAACGACCACCGGTCCATCTGACCTTGGTTGATCTGCTGCGTGCCGTGATAAAGGCCCGTGGTATCGCCAAGGCCGACGGTGTTGGCGGTTGCAAAGATACGGAAATAGGGGTGGGGTTCAATCACTGTGTTTTGGTCCAGCAGCGTCAGCTTGCCATCCACTTCCAGCACGCGCTGGATCACGAACATCACATCCGCGCGGCCCGCGTCATATTCATCAAAGACGATGGCGCAGGGGTTGCGTAAGGCCCAGGGCAGGATTCCTTCCTGGAAATCAGTGACTTGCTTGCCGTCTTTCAACTTGATCGCATCTTTGCCGATCAAATCGATCCGGCTGATGTGGCTATCAAGGTTCACACGTACCGCAGGCCAGTTCAGGCGCGCTGCAACTTGTTCGATGTGGGTGGATTTACCTGTGCCGTGATACCCTTGGATCATCACACGGCGGTTGTGGCTAAACCCGGCCAGAATGGCGAGCGTCGTGTCAGGGTCGAACTTGTAGGTTTCGTCGATCACTGGCACGCGGTCGCTGCCTTCGGCAAATCCTTTGATCACCATATCCGTATCAATGCCAAAGACCTCACGCACAGAGATGTCTTCGTTTGGTACCGCATTGATATCCATCGTGCCGTCCGCCATTTCGTCGTTCCTTAGATCTATGAACGCGCCCGTAATTGAGCGCGCCGTTTGTCGCCACATATGGGCGTCGTAATTTTGGCGCAGCATAGCGAGGACAAAAGCGAGGGAAAGGGGAAACTGGCCCTCAAATTTGCACGAAACGTGCACAAGTCGTCGCGCTCAAGTGCACAAAAGCCAGTCACGTTTGGTTTGTCAGTTAAGAAAGGACGACGAACGTGAATTATTTTGCATTTTGGGGCCGTTTACAGTGTGCCGCCCTTGCAGCCCTCACCGGTGGGGCATTGGCACAAACCATTTCGCTTTGGGGTGGGCAATTCTCTCGCCATCTTCCACCGACAACATTAATGAGTCTGGGCGGGGCAATAGGAGCCGGGTTGGCGATACTCTTGCTGGCGGATGGGTTTGGTCATCGCGGCCTGCGCGGTGTGATTTTTGCAGCCTTTTCTTGGGTCGTTGCGACAGCGTTGGGTGCTTGGTTCGGCGCATCGGCTGTCCTGATTGAAACGAGCGCAGGCGCAATCTATGCGATTCCATCTGCGCTTGAAGAAGGTGCGGGTCTGGGTCTGTTTGCTGTCGTGGGCGGCATCTTGCAAAGCCCGACCGCCTTTGCTGTCTGGGTCGTGGGCGGGTGTGCCATGCATTACGGGGCGCGGGCCGAACGCGGGGCGGGCTCGGCCGACACGCTCACTTAAAATTGCGGCTGTCCTTGATCTGATCCCATGCCCAAACGACTTCTTGCAGTTGCTCTTCTTGCGAGCGATCCCCGCCGTTCATGTCCGGGTGAAGCACTTTGATCAGCGCTTTATAGGCCTTGCGCACGTCTGCTTTGGATGCGTCCGCGGTGGTTTCAAGGATGTCGATGGCACGCTTTTCAGTCGGGGGCAGCTTACGCGCTGCTGCAACGCCGCCGCGACCGGGGTTTTGGGTGGCGTTCTTACCTAGGACCTGATGCGGGTCCTCGATGCCCAAACGGGCCCACGCGCGCGCCTCGGGGTCGGTCATCGGCTTGGTGGCGCGTTCCCAAACTTTATCCTTGGATTGCTGCGCGTTGATCTCGGCCTCAGTGGTGCCGTCAAAGAAATTCCATTTCAGGTTATACTCGCGCACGTGTTGCTGGCAGAACCAGAAAAAGTCATCCAACACATCGGGTGCTTTGGGCGCGCGGAATTTTCCGGCCTCTTGGCAGCCTTCGAAATCGCATTGCCGAGTCGACGTTTCGGACGCGCCAGACATGCCCCGCCGGCCGCGCGGACTCTTCTTTTTTGCCGAAGAAACGGACATATCGAAACCAAAGGGATCTGACTTAGCCATGTGTTGGTCCTTTTCGACTCAGGCGCCAGAGTTTAGGCTATAGAGACGAGGATAAAAGGGGGCAGAGAAAAAAATGTCAGTTCGCCAGGAAATTGAAGACGCGTTGCAGGCAGCTTTCAGCCCACGAGAGATCATCGTTGTGGACGACAGTGCCAGCCATGCGGGCCATGCCGGCGCACCAAGTGCCGGCGAAAGCCACTTTAATGTCATGCTGCGAAGTCCTGAATTTGCAGGGAAAAACCGAATTGCACGCCACCGAGCTGTGCATGCCGCACTCGGGGCCGACTTGATCGGCCGTATTCATGCGCTGGCTCTGGATTTAGATGTTTAAAATTTCAGCTTAACTTTCTGAACTTTCACTAAATCTCTGACGTCTAAAATTCTCGAAAGAAGGCAGTTTGTCCGCCAGTCTGCTGACGTCATTGTTCTGGGCGTCCGCGGCTCTTTCGCTCGCTTCAAGCACATGTGTGTCTGATGTGACTTGCTCACTCGTCGCGGCTGGCTCGACTTGGGCCGTTTCTTCGTGAGCAACAGGCGCTACGTTGTCGACTACTTGGTTGGGTGCCTCATTCTGGGGCGCAATGACGGCTTCTGACGCGGCCATTGCAGCCACAGCTTCTGGAGCGGGCAATAACTCAGGCTCAAACGCATCAATGGCTTCTTCAATCGCGCGGCGAAACACCAGAAGGTTGCGCCATTCGGTTGTGCTGCCAGTCAAGCCAGAACGCTCCATCGATGGCAGGGTTTCGGAACGCTGGTATTCCCAGCCTTGAGCGCCCATATCATTCATCAACACTTCCATAGCGTTGGCAAACCGTTCTTCTGGTCCTTTGACGCCTGCACCTTTGACGCCCTTTTTAGGGGCAGGTACGACTTTGTATTCCCAACCTGACATGCGCCGCTTTCTCCATTCGTCTTTCGGGCCGTATAGCGGTCGGGCTTAGCCGTGAAAAGACCACAGACCCTTGTTCTACATCACCTTGTGCAAATGGGTTACGGTCTGCGAATGCCAATGCTGGCGCCCAACCGGTCGGGCCGGGGCAACTTGCTGTGCGCTGCTGCGACGCGGGTGACGTTTGACAGAACGTCTGCCGGCATGGGGGCGACGCGGGGACCGGATTGGTCCACATGCAGCGTCAGCGCCTCGCCTGTCGCGGCCAACCAACCGTCATTGTGCCAAATTTCCTGATAGGAATGAAACCGCTTGGCGTCAAAATCGACGAGGTGAAAGGTCACCGTGACAGGGTCGTTTACATGTAATTCGCGCACATAGGCCAAATGAAACTCGGCCACATAGGTCGTGTTGCCCGTGGCCGCGTGATAGTCGGGGCCAAAGCCCAGATCGCCATAGATTTCGTCGGCACACTGATCAAACAGCACATTGTAATAGGCCATATTCAAATGGCCATTAAAGTCGATCCACTCCGGCTTGACAGTCATCACAGAAGAACGAAACGGGGCAGGGTGTGTCACGGGGCGGAACCTTTCGCGGTTAAGCTGGCACCATAAACCTAACGCGGATGCATGAGCGATTGCACCCCCTCACAGCCGTGTTACTTTGCGCACGACCGACAGCAGGACATCCCCATGAGCGATACAGAGGTGCAGGCCCAATACGAGGCCTATCCCTATCCCGAACGCAAACCCACGGACGAGCGCAAACGCCTGATCACGGGGTCTCCGTCCTTGCCCGTCGAAATGGACCACTGGCTGTGGGGCGGCGCGCGCGACTGGTCGCAGCCTTTGCGCGCATTGATCGCAGGCGGCGGCACAGGTGACGCGCTGATCCAACTGGCGCAGATGCTGACCGACGCGGGGCGCCCTTACGAGATCACCTATCTGGACATGTCCGTGGCCGCGCGCCGTCTTGCAGAAAAGCGGGCAGAGGTGCGCAAGCTCAAAGGCATCACTTTTGTCACGGGCTCTCTTTTGGATGCGAGCGACTATGGCGCGTTCGACTACATCGATTGCTGCGGTGTGTTGCATCACCTTGCCGATCCACAGGCAGGCTTTGATGCGTTGGCCGGGGCATTGGCACCGGGCGGAGGCATGGGGCTGATGGTCTATGCACCGCACGGGCGATCTGGCGTCTATCCGCTACAAGCCGCCTTTGGGCGCATGTTCCAAGACCTGCCACCAGAAAAGCGCCTGAAACGCGCCAAGGCGGTGTTCCGCGCGCTGCCCGACGCGCACCCGTTCAAACGCAACACGCGGCTGGTGGATCACGAACAATCCGATGCGGGGTTTTACGACCTGCTGCTGCACGGACGTGACCGCCCATTTACCATCACCGAACTGCTGGGTGCGCTGGATGCAACGGGGCTGGATTATGCTGGCACACCACAATCGCAGCTTTATGATCCCACGCCCTTGGTGGGCGCTGGCGCTGAGGGGTTGAACACAATCGAGGCCATGCAACTGGCCGAAGACCTGCGCGGCACCTTCAAAACCCACGTGATCTATGCCCGCGCCAAAGGGCAGGTGATGGCGCCCCCCTTGGGGCAAGACGACGCCGTGCCCCACCTGCGCGGCGGCGGGGCAGAGGGGCTGGCCGCCCACGTGGCCAAACATGGGCGGATCACAATCGACACGGCAGGCGAGGCGTTTACCTTTGACGTGCCGCCATCAG
>CAZJAW010000175.1:0-5612 GCA_964544035.1 uncultured Rhodobacterales bacterium | reverse complement strand
TTGTTCGGCTGTCATGATCTGGGCGAGGTCTTCTTGGTTCGCCATCATCAGGTCGAACCACTTGCGCATCACTGCGGCGCGTTCTCTGCCCGGCCATGCGGCCCATTCCTTTTGGGCCTTTTGGGCGGCAGCGATGGCTTTAGCGACTTGCGCGCGGCTTAGGTCTGCGACCTGTGCGATCACATCGCCGCGGGCCGGGTTTGTCACATCAAAGATGCCATCGTCCCCGTCGATCCACTGGCCATCCACATAGGCGCGGGTTTCAAGAAGTGTCGGGTCCTTGAGCAAGGATTTCAGATCAGTCGGTTGGTCCAGCATCGTCGGTTCCTTTCGCGGTTGGTCTATCTGTCTCAATCCCGCCCATATTTGTCCAGTTCCAAAGCCGTTTGCGTTCTTCCTCGCTTGACGAGCAAGCATGGATCAGCAACATCATGAACTGGCCGCAGCGCGATGGCGTCGCCTGCAATCGCCGCCTTTATGTCCTGCACGCCGGGACCTTTCTGAAAAGGAGGGTCATGCATGACCACTCGTCCCGAATTCTTCCGTTTCCACAATGGTGAGCAAGCCCCACTGCCGTTTGAAGCTTCTGAATATGACGCACGTCTGTCTGAGCTGCGCGAACGCATGGAAGCACAAGGCGCGACCGCCTGCGTTTTCACGTCGATGCACAATATCGCCTATTACTCGGGGTTTCTCTATTGCGCGTTTGGGCGTCCCTATGGCTGCGTGGTGACGGAAGACGCTTGCGTTACCATCAGCGCTGGCATCGATGCGGGCCAACCTTGGCGGCGCTGTCACGGTGACAACATCACATACACAGACTGGCAGCGCGATAACTTCTGGCGCGCAGTGCGCGAAGTCACGGGGGAAGGCGGTGTGATCGGTGTTGAATCTGATCATCTGACATTGCTTCAACAAGGTAAGCTAGAGGACTTTCTAAAACCTGTCGTCACCGTCGACTTGTACGACACCACAATGCACCAACGCATGCATAAATCCGAGGCCGAGATTGCATTGATCCGCCACGGGGCGCAGGTTGCCGATGTGGGGGGCTATGCAATCCGTGATGCGATCAAAGCGGGCACGCGCGAGATTGATGTCGCGATGGCCGGGCGCGATGCGATGGAGCTTGAGATTGCAAAACGCTTTCCCGATGCGGAGTACCGCGACACATGGGTTTGGTTCCAATCTGGCCTTAACACGGACGGTGCACACAATCCGGTCACGGCGCGCGCGCTGCAACGAGGAGACATCTTGTCGTTGAATACGTTTCCCATGATCTCGGGTTATTACACAGCGCTGGAGCGTACTCTTTTTGTGGAAACCGTCGATGATGCCAGCTTGAAACTATGGGAGGCGAATGTCGGTGCGCACGAGCTGGGTATGTCCCTTCTTAAGCCCGGTGCTCGTTGCTCTGACGTGACCCACTCAGTGAACGCATTTTTTGCTGAGCGTGACTTGCTGCAATATCGCAGCTTTGGCTATGGGCATTCCTTTGGTGTGCTGTCGCATTACTATGGGCGTGAAGCTGGGTTGGAACTGCGCGAAGATATCGACACAGTGCTGGAACCGGGCATGGTGATTTCGATGGAGCCGATGCTGACGATCCCCGAAGGACAACCGGGCGCAGGTGGATACCGCGAACACGACATTCTGGTCATCACCGATGATGGAGCGGAGAATATCACCGGTTTCCCATACGGGCCTGAGCATAACGTGGTTGGGTGAATGGACGTTGGCCGCCCTTTGGAAGGGCGGCCCGATTTGGTTTAGGCGGCGTCTTTGACTTCGCCGACGTAATCCTCAAGCAGCTTTTCATTGCGCGCTTCTCCGATCCGGTTGATCCGATCGATGCGCTGTTGGTTGTCAAAGCGATACTTCACAAAATTGGCGAGGCTTAGGGTCAGCATCAATATTCCTATGCCCCAGAACCCTTTGGTTGATAATGGGACGTCGGTAGACAGCCACAAAGACATGCCAAGCAAGACATAGGCTGCGGCGACGCCCACTAGGTTAAACATCATGATGGCGGTGTTATCGGGTTTTTCATTGTGCATGGGGCAGATTCCTTTCGAAAAAATGGGGGATGGGTTACTTGATCAAACGGTCCAGCACATCGCGCGCTGTAACTTTGGTTGCTGGGCCAAATCCGGCGTCGGCCAAGCGGTCTTCTAGTTCTTTGTGATCAAGGCCTGCGTTGATGTCGGCCAAGATCTGCGCCTGCTCCAACGGGTCGTCTTCATTAATCACTCGATTGATCAGGTCATGGGCTTCGTCGGCGGAAGACTGCCCTTGGGCGGTGCTGTGCAGTTGTGATTGCATGCTTTGTTCGCGGCGCTTTGCGCGGGCCTGCAAAGCCCCCTGTTTTAAGTCAATGACTTTGCGATGACCGCGTTCAACTGAACTGCGCAGGCGGGTTGCTTGCGTATCAAGGCGTTCAATTGTGTCTTGACGCACGGAGTTTTCGTTTTCCATTTCGGCGATGGCGTTTGCGGCCTCTTGAGCCAGTTCATCGCGTCCGGCGGCAATCGCATCCTGAGCCCGCTGGGTTAGAGACGTGATGCGCGTTTGCAGCACATCAAGCAGCTTTTGTTCAGAACGTCGACGCTGAATGAGGCTGGCAAGGGTCGCCTTTGCGGTGTGGACTTGCGTTTCAGTTTCTCGGATTTTCTGATCGATTAACTCGATGGCATAGACATCGCGCAGACGGCCTTCGGCTCGGGTATTGGCGCCGGCAAAGAGGGTTCGGAATGTGGATAACATGGTCTATTCCCTTTCATGAACGTTGTTCACGAAAGGAAGTAGGAAACGCTTGAACGTTGTTCAAGCCCAAATTGAACATTGTTCAAAAAGATGTATTTCGGGTTGCGGAACGTAACAGCATAGCGATCATCCGATGGATGTGGTCGCGCGGCACTCCGCTGATCCGGTTTTCCAGCCCCAGAATGACAATCCCATGTACTGAAGAAAATAGCGCTCGAGTCATGAGGCGCACGTCGTCTGTGTCCAAATCGGGAAAGCACTCGCGCACGGGTCCGTCTATATGATCAAAAAGTTGCCCAAGTTCGTCTAGGTACCAGTTTGGCACTTCCATGTCTGTCGACATGCGTACATCAAATAATGCGCGCCACAGTCGGGGATGCTCGGACGCGTAATCCAGATAAGCATAAGACATAATAATCAAACGCTCGGTTGCGGGAAGGTCCCCTTTGTCTTGCAATGCGGCTGCGACATGGCATCCAAGTTTGCCAAAGGTGCGGCTGTTGACAGCGACTATGATGCCTTCAAGGTCGCCAAATACGTTATAGATCGCTCCAACAGAGCAGTTCGCTTGCTGCGCAAGCGCGCGTGCCTTGATCGCTGTGATACCATGCACTTCGATCTGCTTCTCAGCAATATCTATCAATAGGTCGCGCAGTTCTGTGCGGCGTATATCGGCCTTGCTTGCCATCTTTGACCTCTTTTCGTGAACGCCGTTCAAGACATACAGCCCTTGATAGAGAAGGAAAAGGGTCGCGCTTTGCTTCCCTTATCTGGCAGGTTTTGCAACACTCTGACAAAATTCGAGGCTTAGGTAGATGTAAAACATCATAACATTGCCTATATATGTCTTAACGTGTTGTTACGAGGGAGAAAAAGATGGCGGACTTTGACAGTCAGGTAAAAGAATCTCAGGCTCAGGTCTATGAGGCGCAATCAAAAATCGCTGAGCTGACCAGCCGGATTGAAGTCGCGCGCTCCAAAATCAAATCGGGTGATGACATTGCACTCGATATCGAAAACGCCTCGCTTGAGGATGTGCACGCGCATACGGACGTGATGAATTCCAACATCGCAGAGCTGATTATGGGGCTGGATGATGTAACGGCCGCGTTCTCAAAAGACTTTGACGAGATGCGCAACAAGACCGGTATGGAAACCCTGATTGGCTTCTTTTCGCGTGGCAAGGCGGAATCCATGCGCCAAGAACGGGTGCGTTCTGCGTCCATTGACGACAAGTTGCAGGATTTGATTTCAAAGTCTGACGTCATTGTGCAGCTGCTTGAAGGGCAGTTGGCAATGCTCGAAGAGCAGAAGGCGAAGGTAGAAACCAATCTGACTGAAACGCTGGATGAACGTGAATTTACGGTGCAAGAACTAAGCGCGTTGCAGGCTGAAATTCAGGGGATGGATCCCAAAATCATCACTTTGGAAAACAAGATTGCTTCGGAAACGGATGCTGCCAAACGCACGGCTTTGGAAACTGAGCTTGCTGATCTAAACCGCCACTACAACCAAATGGTGCAGGACGAGCAGGTCAAGGTGGCCAAAAGCCAGACTCTGGAACGCTATATCGAAAAGGGAAAGACCTGGATCGATTCATTGCAGAACCAAGCGGCGACGCAGATGGTTCTAATCAACAAATTGCAGACCGATACCAAGCAACGTGTGGTGCTGTATGATGCGCTGACCAAGTCGTTGAAGACGGCACAGCAGCAAGACGTTGCCCACCGCATCAACGAAATTGGTGTGCAGACTGATCAAGAGGCGCAGACTGCCATGGCTGGGATTGGGGCCGCGACCAACAAAAAGATGGCAGATATGCTGGAAGCGCATGAAGATCACATGGTCTTTGCCCGCGACGTGTTGGAGCAGAAGGCGAAGGCGGATGAACGCTTTGCCCGGCGCTTCTCGAAGATTGTCGAGAAGCACGACAGCAATGCGTATGGGGGGTAAACCCTCGTATGCTAATGCAGTTGTGGGACAAAATTTATAAAAGAGCGAAACAGATAACTGTGTCATTGGCGTATTCGTTCCGTGGTCTTGCCGTGATCTTGTTTTTCGCCAATGTTTTGTACGTGCTGTGGCTATGGTGGTCCCCGCTACACTCTGTTCCTGTGCTTGCCATGGCAACCATGCAGGCGGTGTTTGTTCTGACTTGGGTGGTTTCGAAAGCTCTAATCTGGTTGCTTGATGAGATGAAAATGACATGATGAAACTCGGCCTCGCCGCGATTGCGGTTTCTATTCCGAGCCTTGTGGCAACGCTGGCCTTTGGCGCGCCGCCTTGGGTGAACATCGCCGGTTTGGTGTGTGGGTTGTTTGGGCTTTATGTGCTGACACAGGCGCGGCAGGGCGGGTGAAGTGTTGCCATGGCCCAAGAACAAGTATGAGTTGCGCGCTGCAATGATACTTGGCGCTTTCTATGTATTTGTCGGTATCGGAGTGCTGTCTTTGTTTGTCTCTTCCGTGCTCGAAGGTGTAACAGTGCAAAACTTTATTTCAAACGAACCAAATACTTTTGTTGGGACGAGTCCGCCACCGATCTCGTTTATTGTGGCATTTTTGTTTACCGCTGGCATTTTTGGAGGAATGGCAGGAGTGCGTATCCAACGTAGAAGACAATTGCGGTTTTCGGGCCAGTTCAACGCGCAGGCACCGCTTGACCCCAAATTAAGCAAACAGCCGACATATATTGATCGGGTCATATTTGGAATCATGCCAAATGGTTCTGATCCCGAAAAGGTGACGTCGAAAAAATGACCCAAACGGAAACCATAGGCCTCACCGACCTCTTCGCCTCACGTCGTTACTTCAAGAAGTTCGAGACGATCACCTCTCATCTGGGCCGTG
>CAZJAW010000174.1:0-5631 GCA_964544035.1 uncultured Rhodobacterales bacterium | reverse complement strand
CCTCTCAGCTCGCAGGGGTCGCGCGCAATATGTTGAAAATGGCGGACGTGGTCATCTGGATCCGGGCGCAGTATCCGTGGTGATCTTTCTGGAAACGCTGCAAGAGGTGTCTTCATGAAGAAGCTGTTCAACAGCGCCGACTCCATGGTCGACGATATGATCGACGGTTTTGTCAGCGCCTTCCCTCAGGTACAGCGTGGCATCAGCGACCCGCGTGTGGTCAAGCGTGCGGCCAATGCCAAGGATCCAGATAAAAAAGTGACTTTGCTGATCGGCAATGGGTCAGGTCATGAACCAATTGCAATGGGATTTGTCGGTCAGGGCCTGCTGGATGCAAATGTTGTGGGCGATGTTTTTGCAGCACCTTCCGCTGACTTGATCCTTGATGGGTTGAACGAAGTTACGGGCGACGCGGGTTCGATCCTGCTTATCTCTCAGCACTCTGGCGATATGATCAATGGGCGCGGTGCTGTGATGATGGCCGAAGACCTAGGGATCAAGACCATCGCCTTGCCGATGTACGATGACATTTCCGCAGCGCCCCCTAAGCGCAAGCAAGACCGTCGCGGCGCACCCGGCACCATGTTCATTTACAAAATTCTTGGTGCTGCTGCTGAAGAAGGCCGTTCGCTTGAAGACCTGATGACACTTGGTGAAGCAGTGCGTGACCGATTGGTGACCCTCGCCGCTGCCGTCTCAGCACCTATATCTCCGCTTACGGGCCAAAAGATGTTCAGCTTGCCGGATGATGAGATTTTTCTGGGTATGGGCGTGCACGGCGAACCGGGCGTCGGGCGCACCAAAGTTGGGCCAGTCCGAGATTTGGTGGCGCTGATGGTGGAAAAACTGCTGGCAGACCGCCCGATGAAGCAAGGTGCGCGTGTTTGCGTCATCATCAACGGGATGGGTGGAACTACTCTTATGGAACAGTTGACCATCTGGGAAGAAACGCGGTCAGTCTTGGCTGCGAACGGCATCATTGCCATTGCGCCTATGATTGGCAGCTATGTGACCACACAAGAAATGGGTGGGTTTTCGATTTCCTTTCTGGAACCCACTGATGACATGTTGGCGCTGTGGTGCGCACCCTCAGACACACCCTTCTTTCCGCCCATTAGAATGGAGCCGTCATGACATTACTCGACAGTCAGATTTTTGGAGTCGCGGTGGATCAAGGCAGCGGTCTGGAGGCTGCCTTGCGTGATGGCCGTGGTTCTGACGCTCGCCCCGATGATCTTTTGACCTTCAAACGCATCGTGGTGGAGACCCTAAGTCCGGATGCATCTACTGTCCTTGTCGATGCTGCTTTGGGGCGGAAACTTTTACCGTCTTACAATCCACGCTGTGTCAAAATGCTGGCCTTCGAGGCGGACGTTTATCACATTGCTGATGAGGATCGGATCACCAAATTGCCGGATGATCTGAATATCTCTGATTATCCTGCACTGGATGTGCCGGTGCTGAAATTTTTTCTGTATTATGGTCCCAACGATGCAGCTGAATTGAACCAACGCAAAGCGGATTTGGTTAGAAAAATCGGTCAAGAATGCAGGGCACAGGGTGTCACCTTCCTTTTTGAACCCATCGTCTATGACCGAACAATTCCTGATGGTACATCGGCGGAATACGCGCTGGCAAAGCCTGCGTTGGTGAACGCTGCCACCAAAACCTTTGCGGCGTCAGAATTCAATATCGATATCCTCAAGGTCGAGATCCCCGTGAGTCTTTCTCATATCGGGAGCGCAATGTCTGAGGCCGAAGCAAAGACCGCCTTTCGAGACGCGGCAGATGCGGCTGGCGATATTCCACTTCTGTATCTCAGCGCAGGCGTCACGTTTGAGCAATTTCGCGATGGACTGAAGCTGTCCCGCGCGGCAGGGGTCAATGCAAAGGGGTTTATGTGCGGTCGTGGTATTTGGAGCGATGCCATAGGCATATTCGGCGCAGAAGGCCCCGCAGCCATGGCGCGCTGGATGGAAAGCACCGGGCGTGCTCGACTGGCAGAGCTCAAAGAGGCCATCGGGTGAACGCCGCACCCAAATATCAAGTCGTCCATGACGGCATTCTGCAACGGCTGCACAGTGGCCAATATGCGATCGGGATGCGTTTGCCGACTGAAGATGAGCTGTCGCAAGCCTTTGATGTCAGCCGTGTCACCGTGCGCAAGGCCTTGGAAATGCTGGTGCGTGCAGGCTTTCTGACCTCTCGTCAAGGCAGCGGCTATAGTGTGGCCACATTATCGCCACCGGCCTCGACCTGTCTGGTGAGTTTCACCGATAAGGTACTGCTTGAGGGGCGTGTGCCGGGGGCCAAATTCCTGCGCATCGAGTCCCCTGCACGGGATGTTCCAGCCATGGTAGCGGAGTATTTTGACGAAACGCTGGTCATGGTTGAGCGCTTGCGCACCGTGGATGGCGCACCACGCATGCTGGTGCAAACGTGGATACCTCAACGCCTTGTACCAGAGTTGAGCGCGGCACAATTCCCGGAAACTGGGCAGAACCAATCACTCTTGCGTATCTTGCGCCAAGAATTTGCGTTGGACTGGACAAGCGCGTGCGAAACACTGGACAGCTTATTGGCCACTGCCAACGTCTCGGACATGCTTGAGGTGCCAGCGAACACACCGATCCTTTCGCAGGCTTGCACCGCATTTGACTCAGACAACAAGGCTGTATTTTTCGACCTGGTTTATCGCCAGGGCCCTATTAGTTTTGATCTAGCCGGGCCTAGCCCGCGCCAGACCGCATGAAGGATGTGCGCATGCCGCTAACCATAGGCCTGATCAATGCCTCATTGCCCAGTTACTTCCCGCAAAAACACGGGGTGTTTGAGGCGTGTCAGACATGGCTTACGGCGCTGGCTGAAAGCCACGGTGCAGAAGTTGTTGTTGCCGATGGCATTCCGATGAACGCCGCAGAAGCGCGCGATGCTGTGGCGGATGTTCAGACCAAGGGCGCGGATTTCCTTCTGCTTCTGCATGGTGGTTTCACTATGGGCGATGTGGCGCGAGAAATTGCCCGCGCCCCTTTGCCCATGGGTGTGTGGGCCACGCCAGAACCGACGCTAACCGATGACATTCAGCTTAACAATTTTGTCTCACTCAACATGTCGATGTCTATTGGAAAAGGTGTTCGCGATCTGTCGATCCACCCGTTGCATTGGTTTCTGGGTGCACCGGGCGAAGAGGCGCTGACAGCACGCATGGGTCAAACGATCCGTGCATTGGCCGCCAAAAAGGCGCTTGAGGGATCAAAGATCGGAGTGATCGGTGGTCTGGCGATGACATTTTACAACATGGAAGTCTCTACCGATACGTTGATGCAAAAGCTGGGTGTCTGGTGCGAACATATCGACATTCATCACATGACCGACCGGATGACGGCACAAACAGACGCTGATGTTGCGGCTGAACTGAACGCGATGACAAAAGCCGCAAAGGTGCGCGGCGTATCGGATGATCAGATGGCTTTGACCGCACGCGCTTCGCTTGCTTTGCGCGAGATTGCCCAAAATGGGGGGTATGACGCGCTGACGGTTTCGGATTGGCCAGCCTTGCAGGAAAATCCTGGAATGCACCCCGGTGCCGCCTTTAGCTGGCTCGAGGAAAACGATGGCCTGCCTGTTGCGTCTGAAGGCGACATTTTGGGTGCTGTTACGCAACTGGTTGCCAAGTCGCTCACTGGAAAAGTGGGCTGCCTTTTGGACATGACGTCGCCTGACTTTGTACGCGACCAAATTCTGATGTGGCATGGTGGAGGCGGGCCGCTTTACATGGCGAAAGACGATGTCGCCTGGATCAACCACCCAATGATCGGGCGTGGCACCGCAGCAGGACCGATTTACGGTGCCATCGCAGATTACGAATTTGCACATGGCGATTGCACAGTCCTGCGCGTTTCGCGTCACGGCACTGCCCGTTTTGCCATCGAAGGCTGCGTTGCCGAAGGCCCTGCCGCAGGGTTCACCGGTTGTCGCGGATGGATCGGCGGGTTCTCAAGCGCCGATGGTCCATGTTCTGCGGGCGACGTGGTTACAAGTGTTATGGAACATGGGCTTGAACATCACTTTATCCTGGTTCCCGGCCTGCACCGCGGGGTGTTCGAGGAATTTGCGCAATGGTGTGGAATGGCGGCACTGCCCGTTATTCCGGCCCATGACGGCTTACCGCAGGGGGGTACTCTGTGACGGCAGTCCAACTCAAAGCCATCCGCAAGGATTTCGGCACCTTCACCGCGATTTCAAATATCGATCTAGATATCAAATCGGGCGAGTTGGTTGCGTTGCTAGGTCCTTCGGGGTGCGGTAAGACGACGACTTTGCGCATGATTGCGGGGCTCGAAGTGCCATCCGCGGGCCAAATCTGCTTTGACGGCGAGGATGTCTCTGAAGTCGCCGTGCAAAAACGTAATGTCGGTATGGTTTTTCAGCGCTATGCGCTGTTTCCCCACATGACCGTCGAAAAGAACGTGATGTTTGGGCTCAAGGTGCGCGGCACGGACAAGGCCGAAATCGCGAAGCGGCTCGAGGACATTCTTGACGTTGTACAGCTTCAGCAGTTCCGTCACCGCTTTCCCGCGCAGCTTTCGGGTGGTCAAATGCAGCGGGTCGCTATTGCGCGTACGCTGATCACCAATCCGTCGGTGCTGATGATGGATGAACCGCTGGCTAACCTTGATACCAAGTTGCGCGGAGAGATGCGCAGATTCATCCGCGACTTGCAGCAACGCCTTGGGATCACAACGATCTTTGTGACCCATGACCAGATCGAGGCGATGGAACTTGCCGACCGCGTGGCGGTGATTTTTGACGGTAAACTTGCGCAATACGACGCGCCAGATGCGCTGTACAAACGACCCAACAGCATCGAAATCGCAGATTTTATGGGGGCCACCAACGTCTACAAAGCGATGATAAAAGGTCAGACCGCCACTGCGGATTTTGGCGCTTTGACCTTTGGCGCGGACGCATCGGACGGTTCCGGCCATGTCATGTTGCGCGGCGAAGCCATTGATCTACATTTGGCCGCGCCCGACAATGAACCCAACGTCATCCAAGGCCAGGTGACAGCCCGCGACTTTTTTGGTGCCAACATCACCTACAGCGTCGATTGCGGCGGTGAAATAATTCAGGTCAGCGAACAATCGCGTCGCATGGTCGATATCGGCCAACACGTCTGGCTGACAATCCCGCCAGATCGCATCTGGATAATTCAGGACTAGCATTACCCAAGAACAATCGTAACAGAGGAGGAGGAAACTATGAAAAAGACACTAGTAAGCTTGTCGGTCATCGGCAGCCTGATGGCGGGCGTGGCCTTTGCGCAAGATGCGTCCACGTTCCGCGATGGCTTTATTGCGGGTGACGTCAGTTGGGAGGACGTGCAAACGCGCGCTAAGGAAGAAGGGGAAATCAACCTTTACTACTGGGGCGGCAGCGACAAAATCAACATTTGGATGGACAGTGTTGCTGTCCCTGCTCTGGCCGCTGAAGGCGTCAAGTTAAACCCGGTTCGGATCACTGGGACCAAGGATGCCGTCGATCTCGTGTTGGCTGAAAAGGGATCAGGTAAGGGCTTGGGTGAAGGCAGCGTTGACGCGATTTGGGTCAACGGTGAGAACTTTGCCACGC
>CAZJAW010000173.1:0-5644 GCA_964544035.1 uncultured Rhodobacterales bacterium | reverse complement strand
GAGCCCACTTTACCGGTTTTCTGGGATGCCGCGAATGACGGCTTTTGAGTTCCTAGGCCAATTTCTTTGGCAAAACAGCTTCGAACAACTCAGCGGAATTTTGATCCATCATGAGCATGTGGCTGTTCCCGCACCCGTTCATCGTCGCATTAATGTAACGGCCATTTTTGCAATTGGTCGCAACAGCAGCCCATGCCAAACTGCGTTCCTCCCATTGCGGATCCACGTCTAGATAGTCGCCTGCACAAATCGTAAGATGCGTGTCACCAACCGCTGTAGCGTCTTTCGGATAGTTTGAAGGCTCCAGTGCGATGATCCGCTCCATCAAATGGCCAGTGGTCAGATGTGCATCAAATGTGATTTCGCCGCCTTGGCTGTGGCAGATCACAATTGCGGGACCGGTACGTTCTAAGACAGCACAAAGGGCTGCGACATGGAGCGGCGTGGTGGACAACCAACGCGGCGCAAAACTGCGTGCAAATGTATCAAAATGTGCGACTGGAAACTGCTGACCCTCAAACGCAGTGCGCGTGGCAAAGCCTTCGCGTGAGCCGATACGGAACAGAACCCAAGCTTCTTCCAAGCTACGCAAAATCGGTTCACCGTCCCAAAGGCCGGGCGCAAATCCCGCGCGGCCTCGCTCGACGTTATCGACTACATGAACCTCATAACCGCGATCCAGCGCGAGATGCACCCAACCGGGGCGTCCGTCAGGCGTTTTGTCCCAACAACTTCCCGACATGCCGCCGCCATGGACGAAAACAATGGGCGGCTCGTCGTTGCGGCTCTCAGGGATAAAATACTGCACGTAGGCATGTTCGACTGCAAAGTGCCCGCGCGGGTCGACTTCAAAGGATGCCGTTCGAGTAAACTGCACCTGTTTAGAGTCACCTTGCGTGACTTCGTGCAGTCGCCCCCCAGCAGTGTAGGACCCAAAATCTTTGAGGCGATAACCCAATCTCTACCCCCAGAGTTTATCGCTGGCCAAAGCCGCACCTTCGCTGAGAGCCCGCAGTTTCGACCAGACCACCGTGGGTGCGACGGGGTTGTTTGGCCCGGCGAAGGTTGCAAAGCCACAGTCGGTCGAAGCAATCACGCGTTCTCTCCCGACGGCATCGGCCCAATTGCCAATCCGTTCGGCGACAAGACGCGGGTGTTCAACAAAGTTTGTGGTCGTGTCAATGACACCGGGCAGGAGCACTTTATCATCGGGCAGGCCCAAGGTTTTGAGGTCTTGGTATTCATGGGCATGGGCGGGGTTCGCACCTTCGATCAACAGACCAGCGGGGCGTGCTTTCATCACAACGGGGTGCAGCGATGAAAACGGAATGTCGTGGGTGTGCGGCCCTTCGTAATTGCCCCAACAGATGTGCATCCGCATCCGGTCGGGCGCGATGTTGCGGGTCGCCTCGTTCAGGGCTTCGACATTGCGTTCCGCGATCTTGAGGAATCCGGCCTCGTCCATGTCCTGATATTGGTTGTGGCGTGCCGAACCCAGATCAGGCGCGTCTATTTGCAGGATAAAACCAGCATCGACAATGGCCTCAAATTCCGGGCGCAGCGCCTCAATCAGGGCTTCGACATAGGCGTCTTCGGTCGCGTAATGCATGTTGGGGACGAACTTGGTCATAACGCCGGGCGAGACCGAATTGATAAAGCCTTCTTGAGCATCCGATTGTTTGCAAGCTGCGGCAAGGTTTTTCAGGTCACGTTCCAAAGGTGCACGGTTGCCATAGCTAACAGGGCCTGTGGCTGCTGGCGGGGCCATGCGGTCAAACCAGCTCAGGCCCACCGTCTTTTGCGCCATCTTTTCAATGAGGTCCGGGTGCTGCACGAGGTCCGCGTGTTGCGCGGTCTTGGGGCGCGACGTTTCAGGTGGAACAGGGCCGACGCCATTCAGGCGGTCCTGCACGAACAACGTATAGGATGTTTTGGAATTCTCGCCATCGTTCACGATATCAATGCCTGCTGCCTTTTGCTGGGCGACGATATCAATGATTGCTTGGGTGGTACGGGCCTCAACTGCAGCAGGTTCGACCGCGCCACCTGTCTCAGCCGCTTCCAGCATCTCAAGAAGGTCTTGCGGGCGGGGAAGCGAGCCCACATGCGATGTCAGGATGCGGTCTGTGCTTAGCAACATATCATAGGCTCCGAGTGGACGTAAGATCCCCCCTGCATCTATGTAGGCGCAGGGGGGCAAAAGTTTAGGAATTAATCGAGCGAAGAAAGCGCCTGATATTCGTTATAGTCTGCCGCATAGGCGCGGTAGCTTTCGATCACAGCTTTGAAGGTTGGATCATTGGCAGAGTTTTCTGCATAAACTTCATCAGCGGCAGTCCGCAGAGCATCCAACACGCTGTCGGGGAAGCGTTTCACGTCTACGCCATTGGCGCGGAATTCATCCAGTACCGCGCTTTGCGCACCAGCGGCCACGCCTATGGCGTAAAGGTTGGCATCTGCGCAAGACACTTCGATGGCGGTCCGCTGTTGGTCGGTCAGGCCGTCCCACTTATCTTTGTTTATGTAGAACTCGATGAAGCCCGCAGGTTGGTGCCAGCCGGGGAAGTAGTAGTTCTTGGCAACCTTGTCGAATCCCAAAAGCTTGTCGACAAGCGGGAAGCTGAGTTCGGTTGCGTCCAAACGGCCCGTTTCCAAAGATGTGGAAATCTCGCCAACAGGAATGCCCGTGGCGTTGGCTCCAAGCTTGCCAAGGATCGCGCCGCCCAAGCCGCCGATGCGGATGTTCAGGCCCTGCAGGTCTTCGGGGGTGTTGATTTCTTTGGTGTACCAGCCGCCTGCCTCGGACAGGATCACGCCGCAGGCCATTGGGACGACGTTGTAGGGCGCGTACATCTCTTGCCACATCTCAAGCCCTCCGCCGTGGTGCAGCCAGCTAACATAGGACAGCGGATCGCCGCCGAAGGGCACCGAGCCGAACAGCGCAGCCGCTGGTTCTTTGCCAGCCGCAAAGGCCGCATAGGACCAAGCCGCGTCAATCGCGCCAACGCCAACGTTGTCGAAAATCTCGGTTGGTGGCGCCAGCTCGCCTGCCAGCAAGTAGTCGAAGGCAACTTCGCCGCCAGTCAATGCCTCGACCTTTTCCACGAAGCGTTTTGCGGTTGGGTCAAGCACTGGCAGGCCGGGAAATGCGCTTTGCATTGTGAAGCTTTCGGCCAGTGCGCCGGTTGCTGTAAGGGCTGCGATACTTGCAGCGATCAGTGTCTTTTTCATGAGGTTCCTCCCTTTCATGATGTGAACCCGGTGATCAATCCGGGAAATAAGATCAGCAGCGCCAGCACCAGCAATTGCAAAGCAATGAAGGGCAAGACGCCGCGGTAAATCTGTGGGGTGGTCAGCTGGTCTCCGGCCGCGCCGCGTAGGTAGAACAGCGAAAACCCAAACGGGGGTGTCAGGAATGAGGTTTGCAGGTTCACGGCGACCAGAATGCCGAACCAGATCAGGATTTGATCGGATGCCAAGCCATTGCCAAAATCAAGGCCAGCAACGATTGGCGCAAAAATGGGCAGCAGGATCAGCGTGATTTCTAGCCAATCCAAAAAGAAGCCCAACACAAATATTGACACCATCACCACCGCCAGCACCGTGTAAGGATCCGTGCCAAACGCCATAACGCCAGCCTCAACAAGGTCGTCGCCGCCGATGCCCTTGAAAACAGCGGAAAAGCACGTGGCCCCGATCATGACAAATAGAACCAGCGCAGTTGTCACCACAGTTTGCCGGGCCGCACTCATCAGCATCGCAAAGCTGAATTTACCATAAAGCAAGGTGATCAGGACAGCTCCAAACGCGCCTAGCCCACTGGCCTCCGTTGGGGTGGCCAGACCTGCGATGATCGATCCTAAGACGCAAACAACCAAGGCAAGAAGCGGTCCCAAATCAAAGATCAGTCGTGGGATCGATAGCCGTTCTGTTCGCGCCAAAGCCGGCAATCCCCAAGCGCGCCAAATGACATAGAGCCCGTAGACCACGACCAACAACAGCCCCGGCCCAATCGCGCCCGCAAACATTTCTGGCACTGGCGTTTTCAACTGATCGCCCAAGACAATCAACATGACCGATGGGGGGATCAAAATGGCCAAGGTACCCGATGAGGCGACCAATCCAGCCGAGGTCGCCTTGTCGAACCCCGCTTCCTCAAGTCTTGGCAATGCCAAGAGCGCCAACAAAACAACAGATGCACCAACAATGCCAGAGGACGCCGCCAAGAGAACACCGATTACCAGAACTGAAATCCCCATGCCAGCAGCACTGCCGCCCAAAGCGCGTTGCGCCGCGCGTAAGGATCGTTCGGCCACGCCCGAGGTTTCGAGGATCAACCCCATAAAGATGAACATTGGGATCGCCACTAGCAGCCAGTTGGACAAGACGTTGGCGTAAATCCGGCTGACCAGAATGCTAAAAAACGCGGTCGGCAAATCGGACGCGAGGATAAAGATCGCCGCAGCCCCCGCTAGCACCATGCCAACACGGTAGCCAGCCAAGATGCCCGCAATGGTCAGCGCGGCCATTGCAAGAGGGAGGATAGCTTCGCTCATTTCGCGGCCCGCAACAGACGAATGGTCTCAATCACTATCGCAAGCGCCAGCAAACCAAGACCCAGAGGAATAATTGCTTTGATGGCCCAAAGGTCATTTAGACCACCATTGCGTGACCCTTCGTCTGACGACCACGCTCGCATCATAAAGCTCCAAGATGCAGGTAAGACGAGCGCAAAAAACGGTGCAGCAAACAAGAGGTTCCCAATCACATTGATCCGCGCTTTGGCCTTGTCGCCGCGACCGTTATACAGAAAATCAACCCTCACTTGACTGTCCATCAACCAAACGAGGCCCGCAGGCAGCAGGCCCGTGATCACCAAAAGATGCCATTGAAAATCAAGCAGCGTATTGAGCGTGACAGCGTCACCGACAAGAAGACGCGCCTCAGTGAGCATCAGCAAAGGGTTCACGTCCAAAGCACTGCACACGACCTGCGCCACGATGGCACACATCAAAATCACCAAGCCGCCGCCAAGCAACGACAGGCACATATGCTCAAAACGATTAGCCAAGGAACCTCCCAATTCGCTCCACATGGAACAATATATTTCCATATGGAGCAATCGGTTTTTTTGACTTAGCTTTGCGTTATGAAATTAATCGACATCCTTGACACCACGCCGTTCCCCATCGGCTACCGACTTGCGTTCCTAACGAATTTCTGGCGCGAACCGATTTTACGTCAGATGGAAAAAGAAACAGGGCTCATTCGGCCTGAATTGACTGTCCTGATGTGCTTGAACTTTCGCAATGACGTTCACGCCCGCGACATTTGCGAAGTGACTGAACAGCCATCAAATACGGTTAGCCGTGCGGTCGGATCGCTCGAAAAAAAGGGACTCATTACGCGCACCAAAGACAGTATCGATACGCGGCGGCAGGTTCTAAATATTACGAAAGACGGCCGTCATTTGCACGATCAAGTCATGCGTATGTTTGTTGAGGCTGAACAGAATATGCTGTCTGGTCTGAACCCAGAGGAAGAGACGCAATTGCTAAGGCTGTTAGATAAGTTGGCTCGGTCCGTCGAAGACTGGAAAGTTTGAAAGCAGACCTTGAACGGTACAGGTCGGACGGCAGCAAGG
>CAZJAW010000172.1:0-5646 GCA_964544035.1 uncultured Rhodobacterales bacterium | reverse complement strand
TTGCCATAAAGGGGATTTTCCTGCATGGACTGCGGCTCACCTTGGGCATGCATGACACAGACAGGCACAGCATGGGCCGCACACAACGGCGCCAAATCTGCATCGAAGGTAAAGCCCGAGACATCATTTACGATGCTCGCACCTGCGTCCAATGCGGCCCTAGCAACTGCGGCCTTGCGTGTGTCGATAGATATCGGAACATCCACACCCGCCTTGCGCAGCGCCGCAATCACCGGTGCCGTGCGCGCAATTTCGACGTCAACTGGAACCAGACTGGCGCCGGGACGCGTAGATTCACCGCCAACATCAAGGATATCCGCGCCGGCTGCGATCAGTGCTTGCCCTTGCTCCACCGCGCGGTCCAACGTGTCAAACGCCCCACCGTCAGAAAAACTGTCTGGTGTCGTGTTCAAAATTCCCATCAAACGCGGGGCTGCACCGGGGGTTCCAAAGCGGGCAAGTTCCTGACCGCTCAACTGTTGAACTGGGATCACCTGAGCGGGTGCTGTGCGCGACAACTCCTCGACGTGGGTGAACCAGCACCAGCCCAGCGCCACCGCGTCGTCTGGGCGTGCGGGTCCCACCTGCAAGATGGGGCGCAGATAGCGCATCAGATCAGCGCCTGATCCACGGGCATTGTGCGCAAAGCAACTGGCGCATCCACAGGGCCGTCATCCCCAATCACCAACATTTCTTGCGCATCAAAGGTCGCGGCAAACCACGATGCCAACGCCACGGCGTCCGCCCCTTTTGCAGACGGGCCATCAACCGCATCCAACACAATCTTAGACGGAGCCCAAACGCAAATCTGTCCGTTGCGCATCGCCCAATCAAGCTCCGTGCGCGTATCCACCACTTTGCATCGCGCATCTCGGGCCGCCAGAACCCAGGCGTTTTGCTCAATTGCCAGCAAGTCGATACGGCGTTGCGCCAGCGGGTGGCTTGCAATAGGCGCCACCTGATCCGACGGGCCGACGCAAAAGATCAAAGGGTGGCCCAAAGCTTCAAGCTGGTCGATCCATCCACTGAGATGAGCGGAACCAATCGCATCATTGGACAAATAGACCAACTTAGGATGCAGCGCTTCGTCGTCGGTCTGATCAAGTTCAACGGGGCGCGTTGTCCCACGACTGCGCACAATTTCGACCCCCAAAGCGCCCGGACCGCGATCAAGTTTTTCAATGCGTACAAAAACACGCATGGCTTGGGGTTCCAGCAAAATGCGATCTGCCACCCGTTCCGCCAATGTTTCCAATAGGTTCAGCCGTTCATCTGACAGCTCATATGCGATCGCCTCAGTCACTTTGTCATAGCTCAGGATACGGTCCACGTCATCGTCAATCGGCCCAGTAAGTGGGCGCACCTCGACCACAACGTTACACTGAATGCGCTGTGTCACACCGCGCTCGGCCTGAAACGCGCCGATTTCAACGTCTACGATGTGATCGCGAACGGAAATTCGATCCAAAGGCGCACTTGTCGCAGTCGCTTGGGAACGCTCAGCGGGGTGCGAAAACGCAAGACGAATCTCAGAAGCCATGGGATGTTTGCCTTTGCAGCAAGGGTCATTGCCGCCGTTCTACAGCACTTCACAAAATTCGTGAAGCAACTCTCGCTGCTTTGCGCGGACCAGATATTTGATTTCAGAACGCTTTAAGTACGCCAGTCTTCAGATCGATTAGGCGCCCCGGCAAAAGTACATGCCGATGCGCACCTGCCCGACTTAATTTGAAGCCGACCGATATGTGTGACGGTAAAAAAGGTGCACGCCAATCGCTGCTGTTCTTGTATAGACGCTGGCCCAGTTCGGCCGCACAGCAGTGGTGTGATAGTGCGTAGCACCATTGGTCAGTTTTGGTGCAGCGCCATCGATAACAGCGCGGGCCACTTTGCCGACTTGCTCATAAGCCCCCGGCTCTCTGATGTTTTCAGGATTGCCATCACAGGTATATGTGAACTGGCACTGATACTTGCGCCCCGTTCCTTGGTTGATAACCCCACAAACATTGTTCGGGAAACGCGTGCTTTTCACGCGGTTCATAATGACCTCGGCGACAGCGAATTGCCCCTTAAGGGTCTCGCCGCGCGCCTCGAAATACAGCGCTTCGCTGAGACATTGCCAATGTGCATTGCCTGCTGGCTTTGGCTGTGTCGCAAGCCAATTGCGAGTGAAGGAAACCTGGCCAGTGCTTGCCGCGCTTTTTGGAGCCTTCAATAGGCCAGCCATTCGAGCATTTGAAACAGATTTCAACCCGCGTTGTTCTGCCTTTCGCAAAGCAGAGCTTGCCCCGTCGCTGATAGTTTCAGCAGACACCATGCCAGACACGGCAAAAACGACAGACAAAGCCATTGCGGCTTTTGAAATCACAGGCATAATCGGCCCCCAGGAACATTACGACTTCAGCGCGTCTATTCAGAATCTTCGCGCCAGTCCAGTTTTGCGTGCAAATTTCTGAAAATTTTCACTAAATGCCAAAGTGATATTAACGCAAATTTAACACGCCACGAAAACACTAACTTATTGTTTTTTCTCACTTATGCAGCTTGCAATTGCCAATTGCGCCGCGGCCAAACGGGCAACAGGGACACGAAAGGGTGAGCACGAAACATAGTCGAATCCAGCGGATCGGCAGAAGGCAATCGATTCGGGGTTGCCGCCTTGCTCGCCACAAATCGACAGCGTGATGTCCGGCCGTGTCTTTCGCCCGCGTTCTGAACCAAGCTTGAGCAACTCGCCGACTCCATCGATGTCCAAAGTATGAAACGGATCTTCGACAAAAACCTCTTGGCGCACATAATCGGACATAAATCGCCCGGCATCATCGCGGCTAAGGCCATAGGTCATTTGCGTCATGTCATTGGTACCAAAGCTTAGGAAGCTGCAGTGCTGCGCAATATCACCTGCCCGCAAAGCAGCGCGCGGTGTCTCGACCATGACGCCAAGGTTGTACGTGAATGTGGCTCCGCGTTCTGCCGTCACGGCAGCAGCCACAGCATCCACATTGGTGCGCACCAACTCGACTTCGCGTTTGGCACTGACCAGAGGAATCATGATCTCGGGCACCACTGGATCGCCGTCACGACTGGCTTCAATCGCGGCCTCAAAAATAGCGCGGGCTTGCATCTCGTAGATTTCGGGCACAGTCACCCCTAGGCGCACGCCGCGCAGCCCCAGCATGGGGTTGTATTCCATCATCGACTCAATCCGGCGCGTCACATCCGAAAGCGGAAGGTCCAACGCATCGGCCAATTCGCGTTGCCCATCCCGGTCGGTGGGCAGAAATTCATGTAAGGGCGGGTCAAACAAGCGAATACAAACAGGTTTGCCCTGCATGATTTTAAAAAGCTGGATAAAGTCCGCGCGCTGCATGGGCAGCAAACGATCCAGCACGGCACGTCGATCGTCCGACGTTTCGGCAAAGATCATTTCGCGCATGACTGTCAGACGGCCTTCTTCAAAGAACATGTGTTCTGTCCGGCATAGCCCGATGCCTTGAGCCGAGAAATTCTTGGCCGTTTGGGCATCAGCAGGTGTGTCGGCATTGGCGCGAATGTCTATATCGCGTTCTGCATCGGCCCAGTCCATCAAGTCTTGAAAGGCGTCATCAAGGGCGGCTTCCAACATTTTGGGCGCGCCCAAAAGAATGGTGCCATTGGTGCCGTCGACCGTGACAATTTCGCCTGCTTTGATGATCCGACCATCTTTTGTGCGCAATTGGCCAAGCTGGGTTTGAAAGCGCATGTCACTCACCCCTACCACGCAAGGCAGGCCAATACCGCGCCCAATGACAGCGGCGTGGCTGGTGATGCCGCCGCGTTCGGTGATGACCGCCTTGGCAGCGTGCATGCCACGAATATCTTCGGGCGAGGTTTCACGACGCACCAGAATGCAGTCTTCTTTGCGCGCGGCACTTGCCTGCGCTTCGCCTGCGGAAAAAACCAAGCGCCCTGTGGCCGCGCCGGGGCTGGCTGCAATGCCTGTGCCCAAGAGGTCTCGTTTGGCGTGGCGGTCGATTTGGCGGTGCAGAAGTTCATTGAGCGTGTTTGGTTCTACCCGCATCAGCGCCTCTTGGCGCGGAATAATGCCGTCGCGCGCCAGTTGCACGGCAATGCGCACAGCCGCACGGGACGAACGGTTGACCCGCACCCCGTCGAGAATGTGCAACTGTCCATTTTCTATGGTAAATTCGACCTGCATTTCTGCGCGAAGCCGTTCTCGCATCAGCGTTGCATGGGCAACAAGCTGGGCAAAACAGTCCGGCACAGTTTCTTCCAACGAAGGGCCGCGATCATCGCGCGAGATATAGAGGCTGTCTGCCCCGCTGCGCAGTGCATCGCGCCCCTGAGATTGGCGCAAATACCGCCCGGTGATCTGCGGCAAACCGGAGCTAGACGACACAAGCTGCAACACGCCCGACCCGCTTTCGCCCTGCCCGACGCCAAAAGCCATTTGTTGGACCACAAGCCCAAGTGCTGCATCCACAGGTGCGCCTTTGGCTTGGCGCAGCAGGCGGGCAGAAGTGCCTTCCCATGCACGGGCCATTGATTTCAACACACCTGCAAGCTGTTCGGCGCGCGTGTCTGGAAACGGCGTTTCCGTTTCTGTCTGATAGGCATCGAGCACATCAGACAGCGCCGCCGCGCCTTCACCAGTAATGTCGTCGAACATGTCCGGGTCCAGACGATCCACGTGGATCGCATAGCTTTGAACAAAACGCGTAAACAATGCGGCCGCCGCGTCAGACCCAAGCGAGGCGCGCAATACATCATAGCGCCCGTCGTTCATGCCAATGTTCAGGATTGCAGAAGGACCGCCCCAATCGGGGTCTTGCGATGAAGGGCGCACGCAGAGCAATGCGTCTTTTGGAAACTGTTCAAGGATCGCCGCGATGTCTGGCAGATGACCTTTGGCAATACGCTGCACCGCGCTGAAGGACAGCGCCACTGTGGTCGGCACTGGCAATTCCAGCCGCGCCAGCCGCTGCAAGCATTTTGCACGTCCCCCATGGGTCGCGTTGTGGATCGGCGCGGTCGGGGTCACAAGAGTTGTATCAGGGTCATTCTGCACTGCGGCGCTCCTTTCGCGCTGCAGCATAGAGGGTAAAGGTGACGTGGCAAGGGGGCTGCGTCATGCGTTTGGGTCTTGCGCCTGCGGCGAGCGGGGTTGGGGGCCCTGCCCCCCGGCGCTTTGCGCCTCCCCCCGGAGTTTATTTGGCAAGATGAAAGAGGATCAGCCGTCGATTTTGGTGAGGTCGGCAACAGACAGGCACAGGGTGCGGATGCGACTGAGTAGGTTCAGGCGATTGCGGCGCACTGTGCCATTGTCGGTATTGATTTGGGTGCCTTCAAAGAAGGTGTCGATGGGCGTGCGCAAGGCAGCCATGGCGGACATGGCCGTTGTAAAGTCCTGTGTTTCCATTGCCGGGGTGATTTTGGCCTCAGCCGTGTCGAGGGCGGTGAACAGTGCGCGTTCTTCGTCAGTTTCGGCGAACTTGGGATCAGCGCCATAGGAATATTCGACGCCGTCGGTTTCCTCGGCTTGGGTGAGGATGTTGTTGGCGCGTTTGAAACCTTGGATCAGGTTTTCGCCATCGTCTGTGGAGAGCGTTTCGGACAGGGCGCGCGCGCGTTTCACGAGGAGGGTCA
>CAZJAW010000171.1:0-5663 GCA_964544035.1 uncultured Rhodobacterales bacterium | reverse complement strand
GTCACGATTAACCACCCCGCTGAGACTGAGTACGCCGCCGCCGCCGCGCGGGCCGTGGCAGGCGACGTCATCATGGACACGCCCCCGATCATGGCCGCCGAGGATTTTTCCTATATGCTTGAATCCCGCCCGGGTGCGTACATCATGTTAGGCAATGGCGATAACGGCACATTGCACCACCCGGCCTATCGATTTGACGATGATGCCATTCCTGCAGGCTGCAGTTGGTTCGTTGAACTTGTTGAACAACGTATGCCCGCACAATAACCAAAGGACATTAAAACATGCCTATCAAGAACCGCTTTGCTGACCTTCAGGCTGATATTACCGCGTGGCGTCGCGATATTCACGAACACCCTGAGATCCTGTTTGAGACGCACCGCACCAGCGCGCTTGTGGCGGAAAAGCTGCGCGCCTTTGGCTGCGATGAAGTGGTCGAAGGCATCGGGCGCACTGGCGTGGTTGGTGTGATCAAGGGCAAGGGGCAGGGCTCGGGCAAGACGATTGGCTTGCGCGCTGACATGGACGCGCTGCCAATCCATGAACAAACCGGGTTGGAATATGCCTCTAAGACACCGGATGCGATGCATGCTTGTGGTCACGACGGGCACACCGCGATGTTGCTTGGCGCGGCGCAATACCTGTCTGAGACGCGCAATTTTGATGGCACCGCAGTGGTGATTTTTCAGCCCGCCGAAGAAGGTGGCGGTGGTGGGCGCGAGATGTGCAATGACGGCATGATGGAGCGCTGGGGCATCGATGAGGTCTATGGCATGCACAATTGGCCGGGGAGGCCGGTTGGAGAATTTTCGATCCGTACGGGGCCCTTTTTTGCAGCGACGGACCTTTTGAAAATCGAATTTGAAGGGCTGGGGGGGCACGCGGCCAAACCGCAAGAGACGATCGATACGACTTTGATGGCGTCACATGCCGTCACTGCGCTGCAATCTATCGTCAGCCGGAACGCGGACCCGATTGACCGGGTTGTGGTATCGATCACGTCGTTTGAGACATCATCGAAGGCCTTCAACGTCATTCCGCAAAAAGTGCAAATCATGGGCACAGTGCGCACCATGAGTGCTGAAATGCGCGATCTTGCCGAAAAACGCGTGACAGAGATTTGCGAAGGCATTGCGACCACGTTTGGCGGTGTGGCGCGCGTGGATTATGATCGCAATTATCCGGTGATGGTGAACCATGATGAGCAGACTGAATTTGCCGCAGACGTCGCGCGGTCAGTGTCTGGTCAATGTGAGGAAGCGCCTTTGGTGATGGGGGGTGAGGACTTTGCCTTTATGCTCGAAGAGCGCCCCGGTGCGTATATTTTGGTCGGCAACGGCGACACTGCGATGGTGCATCACCCGGAGTATAACTTTAACGACGAGGCCATCCCTTCGGGCTGTTCTTGGTGGGCCGAAATTGTGGAACAACGGATGCCGATGGCGGGGTGACGTCGTGTGACGCTCCTGCCTTTGGCAGGTCGCCCCACCCACCGTCCCTTAGGGGCAGGGCCCTAGGCGTTGAGCAGCTTGCGGTAGACGCTGATAATTGCGTCTGCCTCTTGTTGCAGTTGGAACGTGTCCAGCATGTGTTGGCGCGCGTTCCGCCCCCACTTTGCCAGAGTTTCCGGTTGTGACAATAGGGTGTTCGCGGCCTCCGACATGGCTGCGACATCTTCGATGTCGATCAAAACCCCGGTTTCGCCATCCTTTACCAACTCCTCGAATGCGCCGACACGGGTGGCGATCACGGGGGCGCCGCACGCCATCGCTTCAAGCGGAGTCAGGCCGAACCCTTCCCACCGTTGCGGGGCGACGTAGAAATCGAGCGCGCGGAAAAAGTCCGCCAAATTGGTTGGCGAAGCTTCATCGCGGAAATGGATTTGATCGCTCAGGCCGGCGGCGGCGACTTTGGCTTTCATATCCGCGAGGTACTTCTGATTGTCAGGGGTTGTACGCCCCATGACCAATGCGTGCGCATCTGGATGATCAGGCAAGACGGTGCACATCGCATCTACAAACAGATCCACGCCTTTGCCGTGCCGAATACGCCCGAAACAGCCGATCAAGGGACCTGCAGGTAAGTTCAGTTGCGCACGAATGGCCGCTTTGTCTGGCGCAGGCGCGTAAGTGTCGCAGTCTATGCCGTGGCGGATAACGGTCGCTTCGCGCTCAAGATAGGCGGCAGACTTGTCCGAGGTTGCAATCACCGCGTCTTGATGGCGGATCAGCCAGCGGGTGAAGCTGGTGTGATGGCGTTGCGAAGCCGAAGTAAACAACAACTTCAGCCGTTTGAAACCCAACCTGCGCAGCGCAAGTCCGGCGAGCATCTCGACATTGCGGCGGGCGTGCCAAACGCGTGGACCAGACGGGCCACTGCGCGACATGGTAATCAGCGCGGGCCAAGCCACGTTAGGCACCTCGGGTGGCAAATCAGGCGCACAACTGGTGATGGCGATCTGTTTGGCCTGCAATGGAACCAGCCGGATTACAGTTAAAGTGACGCCGGACAACCGTTTCTTAAAATTGGGCGCGATCACGTCGATATCGGACAGGTTAGCCATGGCGCTGACTATCCGCGTTTGTGATCAGTGAAAAGAGTTGGTCACTGAGCTGAGCCAAAATCTGCGCGCCGTCTTGGGCGAGGGGACGCGCGCGAGCCGCAAGCTGTGCGGCGCGGCTCGGATGTGTCAGAAGGTCTGTGATTTCGGCCGCCAGCGCGGTGGCGTCCTTAACTTCTACACTTGCCTCTTGCAGCAGGAAGGCGGCGTAGGCTTCGGCAAAGTTGGCATAGTTTGGACCATGCAGGATGGCTGAATGGGCCGCAGCCGGTTCAAAGGGTGTATGTCCACCAACGTCCGAAAAGGACCCGCCGAGAAAGACAATTGGGCTAAGTGCGTACCACAAATCAGTTTCGCCCATCGTGTCGGCCAGATAGACCTGCACATCGCCGTCCAATGTGCCACCTTGGCTGCGTTGCGTGAAACTTAGCCCCGCAGATTTGATCAACGACGCGACGTCTTCTCCCCGTTCGGGATGGCGCGGCACAAGGATCAAACACAGGTTGGGATGGTGCGCCAACAAGCGGGTATGCGCGTCCAAGACTTGTTCTTCTTCGCCTGGATGGGTGGAGGCGGCAACCCAAAGAGGACGTCCCTTAAGTTCGGCTAAGGCTGCGTCTTTGATGGACGGGTCGAGTTTGGACGGGGCAACGATAGATTTCAAATTTGCGCCCTGCTGGGCCATCGCAAGACCCATATCGCGCAGGTGATTGCGGCTGCGCATGTCCTGACATTGGGCCAGTTTGATACCGCGCAGCAGATAGCTTGCCGTGCCGGGAAAGCGTTTCCAGCCTTGCGCACTGTTGTCTGAAAGGCGTGCGTTCAGCAATGCGACTGGGATGCCACTGCGTGCACATGAGTCCAGCAATGTTGGCCAAAGCTCGGATTCCACCAGCACACACAAGTCCGGACGCCAATGCCGCAAGAAACGCTTGATCGGGCCCGCGCCATCAAGGGGGCTGAATTGATGCACTACCCCATGCGGCAAACGATGCTGAACGGCCGCCGCAGATGTGGCCGTGCCGGAGGTCAAGAGCAGGAAGGCGTCTGGGTGGTGCGCGGCGATATGATCGATCAGCGGAAGGACCGATTTTGCCTCTCCTACACTGGCGGCATGAAACCAGATCATCGGGCCCGCGCGGCGTTCGGCGGTGGCATGGCCAAGACGTTCATGGGCGCGGTCGATGTCGACACCTGACTTGCGCAATTTGTTCACGCAGTGACGCGCGGCAAAGGGCAGCGCAAGGATGCTTAGACCTTGGTACAGGCGAAACAAGGCCGTGGGCCGCATTAGCGTTACCCGCCTGTGTGGCTCATGTGGCGCGGCATTTGACCATCAAGGCGCTGACGGGAGTAATCGAAATCATGGCCTTTGGGCTTGATTCCGATGGCGGCGCGGATGGCGTCTTGTAAGGGGGCGTCATCATCTGGATGCGCACGCAACGGAGCACGCAGATCGGCCATATCTTCTTGGCCAAGGCACAGGAAAATTTCACCTGTGCAGGTCAAACGCACACGGTTGCAGCTTTCGCAAAAATTGTGAGACAGCGGCGTGATAAAGCCGATCTTTTGCCCGGTTTCTTCTAGGCGAACATAGCGGGCTGGGCCGCCTGTGCGTTCAGCAAGATCGGTGATGGTGTAGTGTTCGCTGTAAGCTGCGCGTACGTCCTTCAAGGACCAGTACTGCCCAAGACGGTCTTCGTTGCCAAGGTCGCCCATGGGCATGACTTCGATCCATGTCAGATCCATTTCGCGTTCGGCGCACCATCGCGTGATGGTATCCAACTCGTCCTCGTTGAAACCCTTGAGGGCGACGGCATTGATCTTGACTTTAAGGCCCGCGGCCAAAGCAGCATCCACGCCGCGTAGCACTTGGGGCAGGCGGCCCCAACGGGTGATGTCGGCAAATTTTTTCTCGTCCAGCGTATCGAGCGAGATGTTCACGCGGCGCACACCAGCGGCGTAAAGGTCTTTGGCAAAGCGTTCGAGCTGGCTGCCGTTGGTGGTTAGCGTCAATTCTTTTAGGGTGCCTGCGTCAAGGTGGCGACCCATGGCGTTGAAGAATGTCATGATCTCGCGCCGCACCAAAGGTTCTCCGCCCGTGATGCGCAGTTTTTCCACCCCCATGCCGATGAAAGTCGAACACATGCGGTCAAGTTCTTCGAGGGTCAGAAGTTCCTTCTTGGGCAGGAACGTCATGTTCTCGGACATGCAATAGACGCAGCGAAAATCGCAGCGGTCTGTGACGGAAACGCGCAAATAGGTGATGGCGCGTGCAAATGGATCAATAAGTGGAGCGTTCATACAACAAATCGTAGATGCGCAGGCGGATAGCCGCAAGGTACATTGCGTGCAAAAATGCCTGCGGTATGGTGGCGCATGCGTTGGATGTTGATCACTGTTGTGTGTGTGGCCGGTTGTGGCCTGATCCCGGAAGGGGTGTCGGACCCTGTGTCGGGGGCTGTATCGCCCTCTGTAACGGGGGCTTTAGAAGCTGGACCTGAGGAAGGTGGGATCACCCCGGTGCGCCCTCAACCGCGCCCTGAAGGTTTGACCATTAACCCTGATGATGTGGCGGCAGTTGCAGAACCTAGTGCGCCAGAAGTGTCAGTTGGCACCTTGGGTCGTACGGTGGCTTCGCTTGGCAATGCCGCTGAACCGGGGGTTTGGTTAAAGACACCGCTTGTGACGGCAACACGCCCCGGTCGGGTGTTTTTCCCTGAGACTGGCAAGACAATAGACGTGACCTTGATCCCGATTGACGGGCCGGACACGGCTGGCAGTCGTATGTCATTGGCTGCGATGCAAGGCGTAGGCGCCTCCTTGACAGATCTGATTGAAGTGGACGTGCTTGCGGGGTGAAAGGGCAGAACCTATGCCCACCTCAGCACGCCTGTCAGACGTCTTTCAGGTATTTACTGGCTTCCTTGGCCGCAAACGGCTTCATCGCGCTGCCGTGCGTATCCAGGAATGCCCGCGCACGCTGTGCGTCATGCTTGCCCAACTCACGCACCCACCAAGCAATGGCTTTTTGAATAAACCACTGCTGATCAGTGACATAGGTCGCAGCCCAACCTAAAATTCGGTCGCGCGCGGCTTCCTC
>CAZJAW010000170.1:0-5671 GCA_964544035.1 uncultured Rhodobacterales bacterium | reverse complement strand
AAGTTGGATCGGCTAATGGCGCGGACTTAAAGGCACGGCTGTTCGCTAGGGTCATGCCCCTAGGTATCAAGCGGCAACATTGTCGTGGATTTGATTTCCTCCATCGACAAAAGGGCTGTGACATTGTGCACGCGCACCTCAGAAATCAGCGCTTGATAGAACACATCATAGGCCCGCGCATTCTTCACCCGCACTTTCAGGATATAATCGATGTCACCAGCAAGGCGATGCGCCTCTTGCACTTCCGCGCGATCACGTAATGCTTGCAAGAACTTAGCCTGCCATTCCGCATCATGTTCTGAGGTGCGGATCAAGACAAAGAAACACGCCTCAAACCCCAGTGCCTCGGCATCCAGAAACACGGTTTGCTGACCGATCACACCGCCCTCTCGCAGCTTGCGGATGCGATTCCACACCGGCGTCTTGCTTGAGCCCACCGCACGCGCAATTTCGTCCAAGGATTGGCTCGCATCGCGCTGCATCTCGGCCAGAATTTTGCGATCCACCTCATCAACGCGAACAGCCATTCTATACTCCCTCGATTTTCTGGACGGGCGTTCTAGCGCGGCGTCAAATTGGAACAATCATCCTTATCTAGCGACAGACATGGCAAAAAACCAGAACAATGTTCTATATTGAGGGTAAGAATTAGCGACCCGAAGGGAATGCGCCATGAACCACTTTCCGATCTTCCTGAACACCTCCGGGCGGCGTATTGTTTTATCTGGCGGCGGCGATGCGGCCCTTGCCAAACTGCGCCTGCTGATGAAAACGACGGCCCATATCACAGTCTTTGCGGTGGACGCCGATGCTCAAATTGTTGCTTGGGCGGATGCTGGCAAGGTGAAGTTGATCAAACGCGCGATGGAACCGGGTGATGCGATGTGTGCCGCCCTGTTCTATGCCGCTGACGAGGATGAGGTTGAAGACAAGCGCACAGCCGCCATCGCGCATGCGGATGGTGCTTTGGTGAACATTGTCGACAATCTTGCGGACAGCCAGTTCATCACCCCTGCCATTGTGGATCGTGACCCTGTCACCATCGCCATCGGCACCGAAGGCGCCGCCCCCGTACTGGCCCGCGCCATCAAGGCCGACCTGGAAGCCAAATTGCCGACGTCGCTTGGCACTCTTGCGGCCATCGGCAAAGCCTTCCGCAAAGCTGCTGACGTTCTGCCCTTTGGCCGTGCGCGCCGCGATTTTTGGCGGGACTACTATTTCAACGCTGGCCCCAAGGCGATGGCAAACGGCGTTGAAGCGGTGCAACCTGCCCTGGATTCGTTGCTAAGCGATCATTTGATGAAGGACGCCCGCAAAGGTCACATCGCCTTTGTTGGTGCAGGCCCAGGTGATCCAGAGTTGTTGACCCTGAAAGCACGCAAAGCGCTGGATGAGGCCGACGTGGTGATCTATGATCGCTTGATAAGCCCCGAAATCCTTGAGCTGGCACGCCGCGAAGCGACCATGATCGATGTGGGCAAAGAGGCCTTTGGCCCCTCAACCCCGCAAGAGACAATCAACGCGCTGATTGTTGAACATGGCCTCAAGGGTGCGCAAGTCGTGCGCTTGAAGTCAGGCGACGCGACTGTCTTTGGCCGTCTGGACGAAGAAATTGACGCCGCCACAAGCGCAGGCCTTGAGTGGAATATCGTACCCGGCATCACATCTGCCTCTGCCGCTGTGGCCTCTATTGGTCAATCCCTGACCAAACGCGGGCGCAACACCTCTGTGCGGTTCCTGACGGGTCACGATATGAAAGGCTTTGCTGATCACGACTGGAAAGCGCTGGCCCATCCGGGCGAAGTCGCTGCCGTCTACATGGGCAAAAAATCCGCGCGTTTCATCCAAGGCCGCCTGCTTATGCACGGCATTGACCCGGCAACACCCGTGACTGTGATTGAAAACGCCAGCCGTGCCGATCAACGCGTTTTGTCCACCACCGTAGCCGAGATGGAGCCGACGATTTCAAACGCCGACCTTGCCGGTCCCGCCCTTACCTTTATCGGCCTTGCCCCGCGCAGTGCCTTTGCCGCCCTTCCCGAAATTCCGATGTCCGATCTGGCCCAGGAGGCCCGTTAAATGCCCAAAGCGTTCACCCCCAAAGTTGTCACCGCCAATCACCTGCTCGCAGGCGATGTGATCTATCTGACCGCCACTGGTTGGACACGCGACTTGGCGCAAGCCGAAGTCCTGACGGACGAAGCAGATGCAGATCTGCGCCTGATCGAAGCAAGCCAGCAGGTCGACGAAGTTGTCGGCGCCTATCTTGCTGATGTTGTTGTTGAAAACGGCATACCAACACCCACCCATTTCCGCGAAGAATTTCGCGCGACTGGCCCATCCAATTATGCCCATGGCAAGCAAGTGGAGCTTAACTGATGTACAGCTATTCCGAATTCGACACCGCCTTTCTGGCACAGCGCAACGCACAATTCCGCGCCCAAGTGGAACGCCGTATTGATGGATCCTTGACCGAGGATGAATTCAAGCCGCTGCGTCTGATGAATGGCCTGTACCTGCAATTGCACGCCTACATGCTGCGTGTCGCGATCCCCTATGGGTCGCTGAACTCCGCAAAAATGCGCAAGCTGGCTGAATTGGCCGAACGTTGGGACAAAGGGTATGGCCACTTCACCACGCGCCAAAACATCCAATATAACTGGCCTGCCCTGAAAGACGTGCCAGACATGCTGGACGCATTGGCAGAAGTCGGAATGCACGCCATCCAGACATCAGGCAACACGATCCGCAACGTGACTGCTGACCACTTTGCAGGTGCAGCCGCGGACGAAATCGCAGACCCACGCCCAGTGGCTGAATTGCTACGCCAGTGGTCCACCGATCACCCAGAATTCCAGTTCATGCCGCGCAAGTTCAAGATTGCGATCACCGGCTCTCCGAACGACCGGGCTGTGACCAAGGCACACGACATCGGGCTGCGCATGCTTGAACGGGACGGCGAACGAGGGTTCGAGGTTGTCGTGGGTGGCGGCCTTGGCCGCACGCCAATGATTGGTAAAGTTATCAATGAGTTCCTGCCCGAAGTTGATCTGCTGCCCTACCTCGAAGCGATCGTTTCTGTCTGGAACCAGATTGGCCGCCGCGACAACAAATATAAGGCGCGCATCAAGATCACAGTGCACGAACACGGCATCGACGAAATTCGCCGTCTGGTCGAAGACCGCTTTGTACAAACGCGCCAGACTTTCACTGGCGTCGATCAACAAATGCTGCGCGAAATCGAAGGCCACTTTGCCCCGCCAGCTTTTGTGACAAAATCCGAAGCTGGTTTTAAAGACGCGTATCACAACGATCCAGTCTTTCGCAGCTGGGCCGACACAAACCTGACCGCGCACCGCGCTGAGGGTTACAAAATCGTATCCATCTCGCTCAAGAAGCATGGTGAAACGCCGGGCGATGCCTCGGCTGACCAAATGCGTCTGATGGCAGATTTGGCTGAAAAATATGGCCACGATGAACTTCGCATCAGTCACGAGCAAAACGTGATCCTGCCGCACGTGCATGTCTCTGACTTGCCAGCGCTGCATGCCGCCCTCAAAGACTCACACCTTGCCACCGCCAACATCGGCCTGATCAGCGATATTATCGCCTGCCCCGGCATGGATTATTGCGCGTTGGCCACTGCGCGCTCGATCCCAATCGCTCAGGAAATCGCGTCTCGCTTTGATGACCTCAAGCGCGAGCACGACATTGGGCAACTCAAGATCAAAATCTCGGGCTGCATCAATGCCTGTGGCCACCACCACGTGGGCCATATTGGTATCCTTGGGCTGGATCGCGCCGGCGTCGAAAACTATCAGATCACGTTGGGCGGCGATCACACAGAAAGCGCTGCGGTCGGCGACCGTGTCGGCCCCGGGTTTTCGGCAGAGGACATCGTGCCAGCCGTTGAGCGGATCGTTGACACCTATCTGGAGTTGCGCAGCGATGACCAAGAAGAGTTCATCGACACCTACAAACGCACAGGCATAGCCCCGTTCAAAGCCGCGCTTTATCCCGACACACGCGTCGCGGCGGAGTAAGCCCACATGCTTCATTTCGCAGAAGAAGCCGCCCCTAACGGGTCGGCCGATCCCAGCCGCGATGAATTGGTGAGCACGCTGAACGCGCGTCTTACCCATCACGGCGCGACGGATGTGCTGCGCGTTGCGTTTGATGCGGTGCCAGACCTTGCGCTTGTGTCCAGCTTTGGCGCCGAGTCGGTGGTTTTGCTGCACCTTGTGGCTATGGTGAAACGCGATGTGCCGGTGATTTTTATCGACACTGAGATGCTGTTTGCTGAAACACTGATCTATCAACAGGATTTGGCCGAGCGCCTGCGACTGAGCAACGTCCAGATCATCCGCGCAAACGACATCAAAACCGAAGACGCAGACAACACGCTGCATCAACGCAACCCCGACGCATGCTGCGATTTGCGCAAAACACGTCCTTTGCAGACGGCACTGAAGCCGCATCAAGGTTGGATCACCGGGCGCAAACGTTACCAATCCGGAAAACGTGCGGCATTGGAATTCTTCGAAGTCGAAGCCAACACCAATCGCATCAAGGTCAACCCGCTGGCCCGCTGGGCACCACAGGACGTGAGCGAATACATGACTGAAAACCGCCTGCCGCGGCACCCATTGGTCGCGCAAGGCTATCCCAGCATCGGCTGTGCGCCCTGCACCTCTCCTGTGGCAGAGGGCGAAGACCCCCGCGCCGGGCGCTGGCGCAACACAGACAAGGACGAATGTGGCATCCACTTCGTCGACGGCAAGATGATCCGCAAAGGAGCACCACAATGACAATTATCGTGACTGATCAAGGCTTTGGCCCTGACACCTGGGATGGCGGTTATATTCCCCTGGGCGACGCGGCGAATGATGCTGTGGCTCTGGATGTCGCCTCTGACGCGGACCCGGATACTATTCCGCTGACGGCAGAAATCATCCGAGTGGATTTCCCCAGCTTTGCCGATGGTCGTGGGTTTACCATTGCGCGGACGTTGCGACTGCGTGGCTTTCAAGGCCGTCTGCGCGCGCGCGGCCACGTGATCTCTGATCAATATGCAATGGCGCGACGGTCTGGTTTTGACGAGGTCGAAATCAGCCAGTCCCTTGCTGCACGACAGCCCGAAGATCAGTGGAAGTTCCGCGCTGATTGGCAAGAACACGACTATCATGCCCGTGTACGCGGTGCGTCCAACCGTTAATCGCCACGATACACGCGTACACGATCCACAAAAACACCCTTCCAAACTGGAGCAGCGTCAGTGTAAACTAACGCTTGTACACAAATGACCGAGCAAAGCCCTGTGAGCCAATCAAATGCCGTAAAGGCAACACCAACCCTGCCCGATGCCCAGACCGTGACCGAAGTCACGCACTGGACAGATCGGCTGTTTTCCTTCCGTGTCTCGCGCCCTGCGTCTTTGCGGTTTCGTTCCGGCGAATTTGTAATGATTGGGCTGATGGGTGAACCGCATCCTGAAACAGGCAAGGTCAAACCACTGCTGCGCGCGTATTCCATCGCCTCGCCTTCTTGGGATGAAGAATTGGAATTCTATTCGATCAAGGTCCAAGACGGCACTCTGACATCGCGTCTGCAACACATCAAAGCAGGTGACGAGATTATCTTGCGGCCCAAGCCCGTTGGCACACTGGTGCAT
>CAZJAW010000169.1:0-5702 GCA_964544035.1 uncultured Rhodobacterales bacterium | reverse complement strand
CTTCTGACCGGATTTTATCGATGTTCTTAAGGTCCGAGGACAACAAAGTGCCATCCACTACGATCTTGCCCTGCTGGTGCTCTTCCAATGCGTTGATGCAACGGATCAGAGTGGATTTGCCGGACCCCGAAGGCCCCGCAATCACGATCCGCTCTCCCTGATACACTGTCAGGTCGATATCGCGCAGCACGTGAAATGTGCCGTACCACTTGTTCATGTTCTCGATCGACACGGCGACGTCGGACGAAATTTTCTGTGCAACTTGTGTGTTCATGTCTGCCACTCCTTATTAACGGTGGTCTGTCGCAAGTTGGCGTTCCAGCCACTGCGAATATTGTGAAATGCCGTAACAAACGACGAAGAAAAGAACCGACGCAAAGCCCAGCAGTTCCCAATAGACCCCGTTCCACTCGGTCGAGGCCAGAATAGGACCACGGATCATCCCAAGGATGTCGAACATCGAAATCACCGACACCAGTGTGGTGTCTTTGAACAGACCCACAGCGATGTTGACGATTCCGGGGATCGAAATCTTGAGCGCTTGCGGCAGAATGATCAGACGCATGGCCTGCGCGTAATCCAGCCCCAGCGAATCCGCCGCCTCGTATTGCCCACGCGGCAAGGCAGCAAGGCCGCCCCGGATCACTTCGGCGATATAGGCTGACGAGAACATGGTGATCATAATCACCACGCGCAAGAACAGGTCCGTCGTCGATTCAGGTGGCAGGAAATATGCCAGCATAACGCTTGCCACGAACAGCAATGTGATCAGTGGCACACCACGAATGAATTCGATGAAGACCACACAAATCCATTTGATCAACGGCATAGATGACTGGCGTCCCAGCGCCAAAGCAATGCCCAAAGGCACCGACAATGACACACAGACAACACCCAACATCATGTTAAGCAGGAAGCCTCCAAGGTCGCGGCTAGCGACAGGGACGAGCCAAGCGTTGTCATTGGCCGACGCCGGGATCAATGCTCCGCCAATCCACCAGACGACAATTGCAGCAGCCAACCCACCAAAGAAACCGGCGGCAAAGCTTGCGCTTACCAAGCGTGTATAGACCAGATAGCCGACGACAAAACCAACCAGCGCCAAAATCGGCGTCAAAATTGTTCCGCCCCAGATCAGCCAATAAGCCACAAACGGGAAGAGCGCCGTGATGATCAACAACTTACGCGGCAACCTAAAGAACAGCACAGGTGCAGCCGCGATGAACAAGAACAAGAATGCCAACGCAGGGCGCCAGTATTCAGCCTCGGGATATTGAAAGCCAAAGATCAGTTGGTTCCAGCGCTCTGTCAGAACAGAGAAACAGCCCCCCGATACGCCATTCAAAACCTCACGACATTCAGCAAGGCTGCTGGTCCCCCACACGCCGCGGAAAATCCACGGCAGAGTGTTGGCTAAGATCACATAGATCACATAGGCCGCTGCAATTGTCAGCACGACGTAAGCAGGCGTCGAGAACAGATTGTCCTTCGCCCATTTCACCGGACCAGAAGTTGTGAACGGAGGAGCCTTCGGGGGCAGCGTTTCGGTGCGTACGAACGCGACGGAGTTAGCAGATGTATCTGACATGGCTCAGCGCTCCTTCAACTTAACAGAGTTGTTGTAAACGTTCATGATCGCGGAAATGCTGAGAGAGATCGTGAGATAGAACAGCATCAACAGCAAAATGCATTCGATGGCACGACCCGTCTGGTTCAGCGTAATGCCGCCCAGCGTGGCCGTAATATCGGCATAGCCCACCGCGATCGCCAGTGACGAGTTCTTGGTGATGTTAAGATATTGAGAGATCAACGGCGGGATGATCACCCGCAGCGCTTGTGGCAGTACCACAAGGTTCATGATCCGACCCGACCGCAGGCCCAAGGCCCCAGCAGCTTCGGACTGGCCTTTGGAAATCGCCTGAATACCTGCACGCACGTTTTCAGCGATGAAGGCACCGGTATAGATCGACAAGGCAAACCAAAGCGCGATCAATGGTCCACCGACCTTGATCCCACCAGCAAAGTTAAATCCCTTAAGCGCCGGGACGTCCCACGTCAGCCCCATGATCAAGCAAAGCACGATAACCGGGCCAAACCAAATCGCCAGATTGGCATAAAGCGTGTTGGGACGATTGCCTGTGTTTTCTTGGATAAGATCAGCGCGTTTGTTGTTCCAACGGGCTGCAATCCAGGACCAAACAAGGGCCAGTAAGATAACCAGTCCGTTCAGACCACCGGACGCAAAGCCATTTTCAAAGACAGGTCCGGGAACATAGACACCACGGTTCGTGAACGCGAAGAGGTCCAGAACCATACTAGATGTTGCATTGTCCCCGCGAAATTCGCGTGGTCCGGGCATAACGGCGATCATGATCGTAAAGATGATAATGATCCAGATCAGCACAGGGATGTTGCGGAAAATCTCGACATAGATCGACATCAGCTTGCTGACGAGCCAGTTGTTTGACAGGCGTAGCACCCCGGCGACAACGCCAAAAATGGTGGCCGTCACACAGGCTAGAAAGGCAACCAACAGCGTATTCAGGATGCCAACAAGGGCTGCCCGCGCATTGGTCGACTGACTGGAATAATCGATCAGCGTCTGGTTGATATCGTACCCTGAAGGCGATCCGAGGAACTCATAAGAGATATTCAGACCAGCAGCTGCAAGGTTTCTGAAAAGGTTCGACCCCAGATAAGCAAAAGCCGCAATCAGCGCGATCAGCGCGATAAACTGGAATGTATATGATCTGTACCGTGTGTCGTTGATTAGCATCGACAGGCGGAACGCACCCTGTGGAGGGTCGGTCATCGTGGTCATGCAGATGTTCCCCGTACTCCGGCCACTAACTTCGCGCAATTCTGCGTCGGGCCGGTTTTAAAATTGTGTTCGTCAATCAAGCGACTGTGCCACTGTTTTCAGCAGTCTTGCGCCCCTTATGTGCAAGGGGCGCAGGTTTGACCCTGCGCCCCTTGGCTAGAAGTTTTAGCGGAACGGAGGCGAGTAGATCAGACCGCCGTCAGTCCACTGAGCGTTCAGGCCACGGGCCAGACCGATTGCAGTGGATTCACCAATGTTTGACTCAAAGATTTCGCCGTAGTTGCCGTTCGCCGAAATAGCTTTTTTGGCCCAGTCAGCGGACAGACCCAGCATTTCGCCCAGAGTACCTTCGGAACCCAACAGACGGTTAATTTCTGGGTTGTTCGTGCCAGCAGCCATTTCGCTGATGTTGGCAGAAGTTACACCCAGCTCTTCAGCTGTGATCAAAGCGTTCAAAGTCCAGCGCACTACGTCGCCCCACTCGTTGTCACCATGACGTACCAGTGGACCGAGTGGCTCTTTGGAGACGATTTCAGGCAGCAGAATGTGGTCACCAGGTGCTTCGAATGTGGCGCGTGTTGCGGCCAGGCCCGATGCGTCTGTGGTGAAAACGTCGCAAGCACCGGCAAGGTACTGCTGTTGTGCTTCAGCGTTCGTTTCGATTGGCACTGGCTCGTAAGAGATGTTGTTGGAACGGAAAAAGTCCGCCAAGTTCAGCTCTGTTGTTGTACCAGTTTGGATGCAAACAGTCGCGCCATCCAGATCTTTTGCAGATGCAACGCCCAGCTCTTTTGGTGCCATGAAGCCTTGGCCGTCGTAGTAGTTAACGCCTACGAAAGTGAACTTCAGGTCCACGTCACGGCTGAATGTCCATGTTGTGTTGCGTGCCAACATGTCGATTTCGCCGGATGCCAGTGCAGTAAAGCGTGTTTTGCCGGTCGTCGGCACAAATTCAACAGCACTCGCGTCGCCCAGAACGGCAGCAGCAACAGCGCGGCAGACAGCGACGTCAAAACCGTTCCATTCGCCGTTCGCATCTGGCGCGGCAAAGCCAACCAGACCAGTCGTCACGCCGCAGTTCAGCGTGCCACGTGCTTTCACGTCATCAAGCGTGCCAGCAGCCGCAGCGCCGGCAGCAACGCCAGCGACGGTAAGCGCGCCAAAAAATACGGATTTTTTCATTAGTTACCTCTTCCTGATTTTCCGCCATGTTTTGACGGTTCGACCGATGCACGACGAGTGACCGCACGCATCGAAGGGTGTCCCAGAGGGGTTTATCCCCATCTAGTGGACGGGAGTGTGGGCGAATTCATGCTTAAACGTCAAGAGCGGCATCTTAAAATCCGATGGGAAATGGCGAAATTTTAGGCAGCCTTCCCTAGCGTAACTAATGTCGACGCCTACAACCTGCGCGTGACGTCCATGAACGCTTTCGCCTGCAAAAACGACGCTTTCTTGATTTCCGCGACATTTTGCGCCTCTTCGTCCTCTCCCCATTGCTCTTCTTGCCATATTTCATCAACGCGACTAGCTGCCCAAATGATGGGCGCAGGATGCAGGTCTTGAGCGGCCGCGAATCCTAAGACCAAAGATCCCGACAAACTGACCAGGTCGTGAAAGGCTGCCAATTCAAAAGCAGTCAGCGCGTGGACATGTTTAGAAAGGGTCGCAAGTGCCGCAATGTCTTGTGATTCGTGGATCACTCCCGTGCGTGGATGCAAACGCGCACCCAAGGTCTCAGCCGCCCAATCTAGATAGGGATCCCAGACAGAACATTGGCGTTCGACCAGTTCTTTTGGCGACTCCGCGCGATAACACAGCAAGTCAGCATCACCGTAAGCCGCCAGCATTTCCGCCACTTCGTAGTGTTGAGTAGCAACCTTATCGATCGCTGCATTGGCGGATCGGGTAAAGGGCATGGAATTCGGGTCAATTTCTCCGTCTTGCGCCTCCCATTCGGCAACGACCGCTTGCGCAAGCGCGGCTGTCGGCAACATCAAAGTCACTTTGGCCGGTGTTTTGACCAGCCGCCCATCAAGGTGCACGGTCCAACCGTCCGCCTCTTGTTGCGCGGTCACATCCGTCCAAAACCGTTTCTTTTTCCACTCGCTCATGAGCGTACACTCCAGATGTCATTCAATGTGGCAGGCAAGGTGTCAAAATCATCAATCACGCAATGCGCCGCCGTAAGATGCGCGCGCGGATGATAGCCCCACGTCACCCCTATGCCTGCGACACCTGCATTGGCCGCCATATCCATATCGTAGCTGGTATCACCAATCATCACGGCGCACTGCGGATCCACACCCGTTTCGTTCAAGGCCGCGTGAATCATAGACGGGTGCGGTTTGGATGGGTGGAAGTCGGCCACTTGCCGTGTCACGAACAAACCCTCCAGTCCATGCGCCTCGATCAAGCCATCAAGGCCGCGTTTCGACTTGCCCGTCGCCACCCCCATCAGCACATGGTCCAAAGCAGCAATCTGCTCCAAAGCGGCGCGCGCACCCGGATACAGCGGCGAAGATGCTGCCCCTTTGCGGACGCGCAGCGCTGCATAGCTGTCTTTGTAGGATCGCACCATACGCGCTGTATCTGCCTCTGGAGCGAGGCGCGCCATTGCGACGTCTAGGGACAGCCCCACGATGCTCAGAATTTCTGGGCGCGTTGGCGTTGGCAGGCCCGCATCCTCGAAAGCCGCTGTCATCGAGGCAACGATATCGCCCTGACTGTCAACCAAAGTACCGTCCACATCAAAAATCACCAAACGCAAAGGCGTGGACATCAAATATCCTCGAACGGATCTTCTGCGGCCAAGTCTTCGGTCCAACCGAACGTGTCCCAGCTGTGCGCCATATGGTCGGGCATAGGGGCGGTAATGGTG
>CAZJAW010000168.1:0-5706 GCA_964544035.1 uncultured Rhodobacterales bacterium | reverse complement strand
GTCTTTGGGTGGTGTCGCCAATGGTTTCCCACGCGAAGCGGGCTTTGACATCACGGTCGCCTCTGAGGTCATGGCGATATTGTGTTTGGCCAAGGATTTGACCGACTTGCAGAAACGTCTGGGTGATATGATTGTGGCATACCGCCGCGACCGCAGCCCCGTATTCGCACGCGACATCAAGGCGGATGGCGCAATGACTGTGCTGCTCAAGGACGCCATGCAACCCAACATCGTGCAGACGCTGGAAAACAATCCGGCCTTTGTGCACGGCGGCCCGTTTGCCAATATCGCGCACGGCTGTAACTCGGTCATTGCGACGACGACGGCGCTGAAATTGACTGACTACGTCGTGACAGAAGCCGGATTTGGCGCGGATCTTGGTGCGGAAAAATTCTTGAACATTAAGTGCCGCAAGGCGGGCCTGTCCCCATCCGTTGTGGTGTGCGTGGCCACGGTGCGCGCGATGAAAATGAATGGCGGCGTGGCCAAAGCGGACCTTGGCGCGGAAAATGTCGACGCGGTAAAAGCGGGCTGTCCGAACCTTGGGCGTCACATCGAAAACCTGAAATCCTTTGGCGTTCCAGTTGTTGTGGCCATCAACCATTTTGTCACCGACACGGACGCCGAAGTGCAGGCCGTAAAAGATTTTGTCGCAGGCCAAGGCGCGGAGGCTGTGCTGTCGCGTCACTGGGAATTGGGTTCGGAAGGGTCGGCTGATCTGGCAACCAAAGTGGCTGAGCTGGCGGATGCCGACACAGCAAATTTTGCACCGATTTACCCAGATGAGATGTCATTGGCGGATAAAATCCAAACCATCGCCAAAAAAATCTACCGCGCGGATGGTGCGTTGATGGATCCCAAAATCCTCGCTCAACTCAAACTTTGGGAAGAGCAGGGCTACGGCAACCTGCCGGTCTGTATGGCAAAAACGCAATACTCGTTCTCGACCGATCCGACCGAGCGCGGCGCACCGACTGGGTTCTCGGTACCGGTGCGCGAAGTACGGCTATCGGCTGGCGCCGGCTTTGTCGTTGTCGTGTGCGGAGAGATCATGACCATGCCGGGCCTGCCACGCGTGCCCTCTGCCGAAAGCATCCATCTGAACGATGCAGGTCAAATTGAAGGCTTGTTTTAATTGCGACAAGGGGGCAAACCCCGCCCAAAACTAAATGTTGCACCCCGTCACGTTCTCGGGACAGGGGTGCAACAAGATTGACCATACGGACTATGCCGTTCAGCGTCTAAGGCAATCAACTAAGGAGATACAAAATGATGATCCGAATGATTGCCGTAGTTTTCACTCTTCTGGCTGCCACCTCGGCAACGGCACAAGAGCGCTATGAAGGCTATTATTATCCCCCCGTATCCTCGACGGAGACGTATTCACGCGTGATCCGCGAGGCCCCGCAATCGAACAAAGTCGTGCGTGTTTCTTTTGTAACCCAACTGACGGTCGCACAACTGGCGGCTCCTGAAAGCCCACGTTTTGTCTTTTTTGCCAAAGGTGGCGACGCGAAACATTTGAATGTTATTGCGTTGGACGACGATGTGTTTTCGACTCTTTTCCGAGCGCGTGCTGTGCTGGCACAGTTGACGTCGAATATGCGTAACAATGAGTTTTTCCGCCAACAGAACCTCGAGTCGGTAGCGACTTTTTTTGACCTTTTGCAGTTCTTGGATTTCGAAACGCTGGTGATCAGCGATGGCGAAACCTGGGCGCATCAGGTCAACTTTACAAAGAACTAGAAAAGGGATGTGCGATGAGCGCAACGAAGATTGATGGCAAGGCCTTTGCAGGCGAGCTTCGAGGCCAAGTGGCCAAGCATGTGACCCGTCTGAAGGACGAACATGGGATCACACCCGGCCTTGCTGTCGTTCTGGTAGGGGAAGACCCCGCCAGCGAGGTTTACGTCGCCGCCAAGCACAAGCAAACGGTCGAAGTTGGCATGGCCTCGTTCGAGCATCGCTTGCCCGCGGATGTATCCGAAGATGTGTTGTTTGAACTGATCGACACGCTCAATGCCGATACAAATGTTCACGGTATTCTATGCCAGTTTCCTGTGCCGGACCACTTGGATGAACGCGCTGTTGTGGCCCGTATCGATCCAGCCAAAGATGTCGATGGATTGAGCGTTGTAAACGCTGGGCTGTTGGCCAGTGGGGAAAAAGGGTTGGTGTCTTGCACGCCCCTTGGTTGCCTGATGCTGCTTCGCGATCAGGTGGGCAATATGTCAGGGATGGAGGCCGTTGTGATCGGCCGCTCAAACCTTTTTGGCAAACCAATGGGGCAGTTGCTGTTGCAGGAAAACTGTACTGTCACCATTGCACATTCTCGCACGAAGGATTTGGCCGGTGTTTGCCGTCGCGCAGATATACTTGTCGCCGCTGTCGGGCGTGCTGAGATGGTTGAAGCAGATTGGATCAAGCCGGGTGCTACGGTGATTGATGTCGGCATCACACGCATTCCGCATCCCGAAAAACCTGGTAAAAGCAAGCTGCTGGGGGACGTGAACTTTGCTCAGGCTATGACTGTGGCCAATGCTGTCACTCCCGTTCCGGGCGGCGTGGGGCCGATGACGATCGCCTGCTTGTTGGCCAACACGCTTACGGCGTGTTGCCGTGCGCATGGGCTGGAAGAACCCGCAGGGCTGACGGCCTAACGCGGCATGGGAATAATGACCGGGTTTTGCCCGGTCATCACAGCCTGTGCATTCTTGCGCATCAATTTGGTTAATGCAGGCTCGTTGCTGCGCAGACCGCCTGTGTAGGTGCCATAGGCAGGCAGGATCAGGCGATCCTTATCAATCAGGAACGCTGGCCGCGTAACAGCGCGCCCCCGTAAATTTAAGGTCGCTTTGGGGTGATAATGCCCCGATATCTCTGCAGTGCTGTCTGCTTGCGCGATATGGCGAAACACCAACGGGCCGACAGGGCATTCGGCCTGATGAGTGCCGCCAAACTCAAGAGGACCGGGATCGTGGTTGCCTTCGATCCAGATCCAGCGCCGACCCGCCTGCAAACGCGTGATCCACAATTGTTCGTCTTCCGGCAGTGACCTAGCCGCGCGCATATCGTCAAAGCTGTCGCCAAGGCAGATGACGGTACGGGCTTGTGTCGCTTCAAGGTCGCTTGCAAGCCGGGCGAGCGTGTCGCGCGTTTCATAAGGGGGCAATGGACTGCCCCCACGTCTGGCGCTGCGTTCTGACTTGCCAAGGTGCAGATCAGAAACGCAAAGCAAGTTCTGATCAGGCCAGAACAGCGCCCCTGAACCAAGCGCTTTGAGCGTGGCACCCGCAAGAAAAAGATCGCACGTGTTCATAGTTTGTTCATAGGTGCGCATGCCGCATCCTTCAAGGTGTCTCGCACGGCAGTTTGGTGGGGCGATTTCGCGGCATATGAATTCAAAAAAGAGAAAATGGGTCAGAAAAACGCGCGCGCCTTTCTTATGGCGGAGCAGTGGAAAGACCAGCGGTGTTCATCAAACGCGCGGCTTCTTCGGCAAGCAACTTTTCTTCGGCGATACCCTTAATGGGAACACGACCCACTTCAAGGAACAATGGTGCGGCCAGTGGTGTGACGCGGTCCAACTCAATCAAGTCGATCCGGTCGCCAATGCGGGCGGCCATTTCCTCGATCCGACCAAAATCGACAAGGCCGCGCAACGCTTCTTGCCGGGTGATGTCTAGCATCAGATGTTCCGGGTCATATTTGGCCAGCGTGTCGTATAGAATATCGGACGAGAAAGTCGCCTGTCGCCCTGACTTGCGCGCAGATGGCGTGTTGCGTTCGATCAGCCCGGCGATGGTGGCAGAGGCGCGAAAGGTGCGTTTCATCACGGCATTGCCCGCAAGCCAACTCTCAAACCCGTCCCGCAAGTCTTTGATATCAAAAAGAGCGGCAGGGTCACGCAGCGGTTCCAACCCCCAAATCAGAATGGCGTAATCAGTGGCGAGAAAACCCAAAGGGTTCAAGCCGGTTTCCTCCATCCGTTTGGTCAAAAGCAGGCCGAGTGTTTGCATCGCGTTGCGCCCTGCAAATCCGTACACAGCAGTATGGGCGCGGCCATCATGGGGGAAACTTTCGATCAACAACCGACCCGGTTCGGGCAACCTTGAGACGCGGCGTTGCAGGGCCAACCAGTCGGCCGTATGCGCGGGCAGGTCGGGCCATGTGTCGCGGCCGAACATGTCGATGATACGGTGGGACAGTTGGGTGGAGGTAGCGAATTTAGTGCCCATGAAGGTGGCGATTTTTGGCTTTTTGGCTGCATCGCGGGTCACCTGTACAGTCATTTCGCGCAATGAATCATACCGCACAATCTGCCCGCCGATTAGGAATGTATCGCCGGGGGTGAGCGTAGCGGCAAAGCCTTCTTCGATCTCTCCGAGTGGTTTACCGCCGCGTCCTTTGTAACGGACTTTAAGGGTGTCTGTGTCTTGGATCGTGCCGATGTTCATGCGGATGCGTTGCGCCGCCCGCGGGTCGCGCAGTTGCCATTTGCCGTCGGGACGCAGTTGCAGGCGTTTCCATTGATCATAAGCGCGCAGGGCGTAGCCACCCGTGGCGCAAAAATCGAGGCAGGCGTCAAATTCCGCGCGCGACAAAGATGTGTACGCCCCAGTTGTGACGACTTCGTCAAACAACGCGTCAGCATCAAATGGACCTGCGGCGGCCACGATCAGGATGTGCTGGCAAAGCACATCACGCGGACCCGGACCACGTGGATCACCGTCAAGGGCACCGGCGCGCACGGCCTCTAGGGCGGCGACACATTCGACGACTTCAAAGCGGTTGGCAGGCACCAAAAGGGCCTTGGATGGGGCATTGTAGCGGTGGTTGGCGCGTCCGATGCGTTGCACCAGACGTTTCACATTTTTGGGGGCGCCTATCTGGATAATAAGATCCACGTCGCCCCAATCAATGCCAAGGTCGAGAGTGCCCGTGCACACAATGGCCTTAAGGTCGCCTGCGACCATGGCCTGTTCGACCTTTTCGCGTTGTTGGCGATCAAGCGAGCCGTGATGAATCCCGATGGGTAAGCCTTCATCATTTGCAAGCCAGATGTTGTGGAAATACAGCTCGGCCTGTGCGCGCGTATTGTGGAAAATAAGTGTGGTTTTGTGGGCCTTTACCTGTTCAAGAACGGCGGGTATCGCGTATTTCCCGCCAGAGCCGGACCACGGAGGAGCCTCGTCCGTGACCAGCATCTGGATGTCGGGGGCCGGGCCGGGATCGGCGTGCAAGATTGGGCAGGGATCCGGATGTCTGGCAAGTAAGTGGGCGATAGCGGTAGGGTCTTCGACCGTAGCAGATAGACCGACGCGACGCAGGTCGTGGCACATACCCTGCAATCGCGAAATCGCCAGAAACATCTGATCGCCGCGTTTGCTTTCGGCAAGGCTGTGAATTTCATCGACAATCACCCGTTTGAGGCCCGCAAACATGCGCGGAGCATCTTCGTAGCTGGTGAGCAGAGCAAGGGACTCCGGAGTGGTGAGCAGGATGTGAGGTGGATCGGCGCGTTGACGTTTTTTCTGGGTTTGGGATGTGTCGCCGGTGCGGTCTTCGATCCGGATGGGCAAGTCCATTTCATCTACGGGCGCCCGTAAATTCCGTTTTACATCAGCGGCTAAAGCTTTCAGAGGGGAAATATAGAGGGTGTGCAGCCCCTCATGTTCCCCTGCCGCCAATTCGGCAAGGCTGGGC
>CAZJAW010000167.1:0-5710 GCA_964544035.1 uncultured Rhodobacterales bacterium | reverse complement strand
TTGTCGCGCCACGCGTTGATTGACATGACGGTGCGGTGCAAAGGCGATTTGCATGTTGATGATCACCACACTGTCGAAGATGTGGGCATCGCCATCGGCCAAGCACTGGCCGAAGCGGTGGGCGACAAAAAGGGTATCCAGCGGTACGGCTCGTTCCTGCTTGCTATGGATGACGCATTGGTGCGTTGCGCTTTGGATCTGTCGGGGCGTCCTTTTCTGGTGTGGAATGTGGATATCCCCACACCCAAAATCGGCACGTTCGACACAGAATTGGTACGTGAGTTTTTTCAAGCGTTGTCGACACATGCAGGTATCACATTGCATGTGGACATGTTGCACGGGCTGAACAGCCACCACATCGCTGAGGCCGCCTTTAAATCAGTTGCCCGCGCGCTGCGTACGGCGCTCGAGGTGGATCCACGCATGGCAGATGCCGTCCCATCGACCAAGGGCACGTTATGAGCCTGACGGCGTTGATCGATTACGAAAGCGGCAACCTGCATTCGGCAGAAAAAGCGTTTCAGAAGATGGCGGGCGACGTGGGGGCGGGCACTGTTGTTGTGACGTCTGACGCTGATGTGGTTGCGCGTGCGGATCGCATTGTTTTGCCGGGCGACGGGGCGTTTCCAGCCTGTGCGGCGGCTTTGCGGGGCACCGGGGGGCTGTATGACGCACTGATCGAAGCTGTTGAGGTGCGTGGTCGTCCTTTTCTGGGCATTTGCGTGGGCATGCAATTGATGGCGCGCATAGGGCGTGAATACACTGATACGCCGGGGCTGAATTGGGTGTCGGGCCAAGTGGTGCCGATTGCGCCTGCCGATCCCAAGTTGAAAGTGCCGCATATGGGGTGGAACAATCTGGTGCTGGACGCCGCGCACCCTGTGTTTGACGGGATAAGCAGCGGCGATCACACCTATTTTGTGCATTCCTATCATTTTGAAGTGGCTGATCCCGCGTTGCGACTGGCGCATGTGGATTACGGCGGCGACGTTACTGCCGTGGTTGGGACAGGCACCATGCTGGGTATGCAGTTCCACCCAGAGAAAAGCCAAGATGTCGGCCTGCGCATGATCCGCAATTTTCTGACGTGGAAGCCCTAATCTAAGACAAATGGTTTGGGCAGATCGCGTAAGGTGCGCGCGCCCAGTTGCCCCATGCAGGACTCTAGGTCTGCCTTTAGGATGTGGGCCAAATGGTCTGGGCCAGTCTTACCCAATGCGGCAAGCGCATAGTGCCACGCGCGCCCCAGCATCACAAAATCCGCACCAGATGCGACGGCGCGCAGTATGTCCAAACCGCCTTCAACCCCGCTGTCAAAAATGATCGGTAAACGGGTTGCGCTTCGGATAGCTGGCAGCACTTCAATTGTAGCGGGCGCGGCGTCAAACTGGCGTCCCGCGTGGTTCGAGACCCAGATCGCATCCACGCCCATCTTTTCCAGTTTCCCGGCATCCGTGCCGCGCAGGATGCCCTTGACCACCAATGGCCCATCCCATGCATCACGCAACCAAGCGACATAGTCCCAATCAGGCGAGGTGCGCAGCAAATATCCGACATGCGCCGTGACCGGCAGATTTGCGCTGGCGGCCGTCGCATAGGCATCCAGCATCCGCATATGTGGCATACCGCGCTGAGCCATACCAATCGCCCAAGCCGGGCGCATCGCCACTTGCGCAAGGAGGCGCGGCGTCAAACGCGGCGGGTTGGTCAGGCCAGAACGTGTTTGACGCTCTCGGCGCGACGCGACGGGGACATCGACAGTCAGGACCAGCGTTTTGAAACCGGACTTACGCGCCCGCTCTAGCATATCACGGCGGATACCTTCGTCGCGGGGCGGATACATTTGAAACCAAGCGTTCGGGCCAAGATCATCTGCCACATCTTCGGGAGAGGCCGTCGCAACCGTCGAAAGGGTATAGGGAATGCCCAGCCGTGCGGCGGCTTGTGCCAGCATCGCCTCGGCATTTGGCCACATCAGACCAGACATGCCGACCGGTGCGATGCCGAAGGGCAAAGTCATGTCTTGATCCAGAAGTGTGGTCTTGAGGTCTGGCTCAAACTCGCCATGAAGCACCGATGGCATCAGGCCGATGCGATCCAGCGCCTTGCGATTGCGGGTGCGCGTGGCCTCAACCCCTGTGCCGCTGTCGAGGTATTCCCAAACAAACTTGGGGATGCGTTTTTGGGCGCGGTCGCGCAGGTCACTGAGGGCGGGGAAACGGGAATTCAAGTCCATGTCGCGCACTATGTCGGGACACGCGGTGTGGGGCAAGCCTTGGTGTTCAGGGGGCTCTGCCCCCATCGCCCTACGGGCGCTTCCCCCGGAGTTTCACAGAACAATGAAAAGCAGAACAACGCGCGAACATCGGACTTTCCCTTTTGCGTGCTCCGGTTTAGGTTGTTGGTCATGAGCAGCTTTGATGAATTCGACGCCTTTGAAGGCGCATCCCTGTCCGCACGCGCTATGGCCGCGCGCCCACAGCCCTATCTGGACGGGTTAAACCCTGCCCAACGCGAGGCGGTGGAAAAGGCCGATGGGCCGGTTTTAATGCTGGCTGGCGCAGGTACTGGCAAAACGCGCGCCTTGACGGCGCGGATTGTGCATTTGCTTAATACTGGGCGCGCACGCCCGAACGAAATTTTGGCAGTGACGTTCACCAATAAGGCCGCGCGCGAGATGAAGACTCGTGTGGGGACTATGCTGGGTGGGCAGATTGAAGGGGTGCCTTGGCTGGGCACCTTCCATTCGATCTGCGTGAAACTGCTGCGAAGGCATGCGGAGCTGGCCGGGTTAAAGTCGAATTTCACCATTCTGGACACGGACGATCAGATCCGGCTGCTGAAACAGCTGATCCGCGCAGCTGGCATCGATGACAAACGCTGGCCTGCGCGTATGCTTGCCACTATCATTGATGGTTGGAAAAACCGCGCGCTCACGCCTGACAAAGTGCCCGCCAGCGATGCCAGCGCCTATAACAACAAGGGCGTGGAGTTGTACGCGCAGTATCAGCGGCGCCTGATCGAACTGAACGCCTGCGACTTTGGCGACCTTCTTTTGCACATGGTCACGATTTTTCAGACCCATGAGGATGTGCTGGCCCAATACCAACGCTGGTTCAAATTCATTCTTGTTGACGAATATCAAGATACCAACGTGGCTCAATACTTGTGGCTGCGGTTACTGGCGCAAGGGCACAAGAATATCTGTTGTGTGGGCGATGATGACCAGTCGATCTATGGCTGGCGCGGTGCAGAGGTGGGCAACATTCTGCGTTTTGAAAAGGATTTTCCTGGCAGCCATGTGGTGCGCCTTGAACAAAACTACCGCTCGACCCCGCATATTCTGGGCGCTGCCAGTGGTGTGATTGCAGGCAATGAAAACCGTCTGGGCAAGACGCTTTGGACGGATAAGAACGACGGCGAAAAAGTCCGTCTGATCGGACACTGGGACGGCGAGGAAGAAGCGCGCTGGATTGGTGATGAGATTGAGTCAGCACAACGTGGCACACGGGGAATGAACCCCATCAGCCTCGATAATATGGCGATCCTTGTGCGCGCCTCCCACCAAATGCGCGCCTTTGAGGATCGGTTTTTGACCATCGGTTTACCGTACCGCGTCATCGGCGGGCCGCGGTTCTACGAGCGGCTCGAAATCCGTGATGCGATGGCCTATTTTCGCGTGGTGGTCAGCCCGGATGATGATCTGGCCTTTGAGCGGATTGTGAACACGCCCAAGCGCGGGCTGGGCGACAAGGCGCAACAAACCATCCAAGTGGCCGCGCGCAGCAATGGCGTGTCATTGGTTGAAGGTGCGCGGATTGCCGTGGATCAGGGCTTGATCAAGGGCAAAGGCGGCACTGAATTGCGCGCACTTGTGGATGGCATTGCGCGTTGGAACAGCAAACTGCATGGACCACGCATTGAGATCGCCGAGGACGACACAGTCATTGACGAAGGCATCGTACCGCTGCGCGCAGAATACGGTCCACCCCCCATCAGTCATATGGAGCTGGCCGAGGTTATTCTCGACGAATCCGGCTACACTGCGCACTGGCAGAACGACAAAACGCCCGAGGCACCGGGGCGACTTGAGAACCTCAAGGAATTGGTCAAGGCGTTGGAGCAGTTCGAGAATTTGCAAGGGTTCCTTGAGCACGTGTCGCTGATCATGGACAATGAAACGGAAGAGGCCGGGGCAAAAGTGTCGATCATGACTTTGCATGCGGCCAAAGGCCTGGAGTTCCCGATGGTTTTTCTGCCGGGATGGGGAGATGGCCTGTTTCCGTCGCAACGCAGTATGGATGAAAGCGGGATCAAGGGCCTCGAGGAAGAGCGTCGACTGGCCTATGTGGGCATCACGCGGGCCGAAGAAGTCTGCACGATCTCGTTTGCGGCCAACCGACGTGTGTTTGGGCAATGGCAATCCTCTATGCCGTCCCGGTTTATTGATGAACTGCCCGAAGAGCATGTGGACGTGTTGACGCCACCCGGCCTTTACGGCGGTGGTTACGGGGCTGCAGCACCGACCATGGAATCCAATCTGCACAAGGCAGCAGCAGAGGCGAACGTCTATAACTCGCCCGGCTGGAAGCGGTTGCAGGCGCGCGCAAACACGCGGCCGATATCGCAACCCTCCGAAGCCCGCAACACGGTGATCGATATGGCGGCGGTGTCCAGCTTTACCATGGGCGAGCGCGTGTTTCACCAGAAGTTCGGCTATGGCGCTGTGGTGGGGATCGAAGGCGACAAGCTAGAGATCGACTTTGAAAAAGCTGGGGTAAAGAAAGTCGTATCTCGGTTTGTTTCAGGCTGCGATGATATTCCGTTTTAGAACCGCGCGATTGCGCCAGTAAGCATATGGAGAATTGACGTCTCTCTTGGCGTTCCCTCCGTAAAGCACACTTTTGTCTTACGAAGCGGTATTTTCAGGGGTCCTGATCCTAAGGTGGGAGTTTGCGAATGCCTGCTTTCAGTTCCGAGTTGCAATTAAGTGCGGTTCTATTGCCTGCTTTGCTATGCTTTTTTTCGACCAGGTTTCATTTGACCCACCAAGTTTTTGAGTGGCGCTGGCTCGTTTTTGCCGCAATTGCTTTTTAAGGCATGCTTATGGATATTCTATTATTTCCAGCCTTAGTCCTGCTCGTGTTTTATTCTGCGCTCGGTGCGGGCTTTGTATCTTCTGATCGGTTTCGTCTCGCCCACGGTGGCGTGATAATTGCGATATCAAGCGTTCTTGCCTTAGTGCTATGGCAATTTGCACAAAGCGTGACTGGGGGCGGCGGATTTATATTGCTCATCCCTTTTTGCTTCCTTGCCGGAGCATTCCTTGTCGGTCTTGGTATGTTCATCGGATGCCTGATGGACCTTTTGCCAGTAGGAAGTGTAACGCGGCGCATTGTGGTCATAGTTGTCTTTACTTTGCCGGCCGCGCTGATGGGGTGGGGGATTTACTCCTATAAGGCCGGATTGGTTGCCGAAGAGAAAGCTGAGGCGGTCGCGCGCGCAGCTTTTCAGAACCAAACCCTTAACGCTTCCTTTGGCGGACATTCTGTCGCGTTGCCTGTTGCACCATCTATGAAAATTGTTCATGCCTGCCGAGAGGGTAAACGCAGATGCCACACCGACTTTTCAAGCCGTACTGAACTAAACATGGCGCCGCCGGATACATTGGATATTGTCTCTATCGAATTTCCTTGGCGCAGCGTCGTCA
>CAZJAW010000166.1:0-5775 GCA_964544035.1 uncultured Rhodobacterales bacterium | reverse complement strand
GATGCCAAGGTAGGGCACTTTGCGGGTGCGTGCGAACTCTGCGGCTTTGATCTTGCCTTCGGTGCCGCGTTCGCCAAAGCCGCCGGGAACAAGGATGGCATGGAACCCTTCCAGGTAGGGGGCAGGGTCTTTGTTTTCGAACAATTCAGCGTCGACCCATTCGACTTTCACGCGTACCCGGTTGGCCATGCCGCCATGGGTCAGAGCCTCAGCGATCGACTTATAGGCGTCTTCGAGTTGGACATATTTGCCGACAATCGCGACTTTCACTTCGCCTTCGGCGTTGTGAATGCGGTCGCTTACGTCTTCCCATTTGGTGAGGTCCGGCTTGGGCGCGGGGCTGATCTGGAACGCGTCGAGCACGGCCTGATCCATACCTTCGCGGTGATAGGCGAGCGGTGCGTCATAGATGGTCGACAAGTCTTGGGCTGCGATCACAGATTCCGGGCGTACGTTGCAGAAAAGCGCCAGTTTTTCGCGTTCTTTCAGCGGGATAGGCCCTTCGGAACGGCAAACAAGGATGTCAGGCGCGATGCCGATTGAACGCAGTTCTTTAACGCTGTGCTGGGTCGGTTTAGTTTTCAACTCACCCGAGGCTTTGATGAACGGCAGCAAGGTCAGGTGCATAAAAATACACTGGCCGCGCGGCTTGTCCTGAGAGAACTGGCGGATCGCTTCAAAGAACGGCAAGCCTTCGATGTCGCCGACAGTGCCGCCGATTTCGCACAGCATAAAGTCGACTTCTTCGTCGCCGATTTCGATGAATTCTTTGATTTCGTTGGTGACGTGGGGAATGACTTGGATCGTTTTGCCCAAATAGTCGCCGCGTCGTTCTTTTTCCAGAACCGTGGAATAGACGCGGCCCGAAGAGACGGAATCAGTGTTTCGTGCCGCGACGCCCGTGAAGCGTTCGTAATGCCCAAGGTCGAGGTCGGTTTCAGCGCCATCATCCGTCACAAACACTTCGCCATGTTCAAAAGTCGACATCGTGCCGGGATCGACGTTGAGGTAAGGGTCCAGTTTGCGCAGCCGCACCGAAAAGCCGCGGGCTTGCAGCAACGCGCCCAATGCTGCTGAGGCAAGCCCCTTGCCCAATGAAGACACAACGCCGCCGGTGATAAAGATGTAGCGCGCCATAGCTGGATGCTCCCGTGGTTCAATCTAGGCTCAAGGCCTGTCTGAGGGCGCGCAAGAATGCGTACCCCACGGGACCTCAGTATATATGGATTCGGTAAGAAGGGGCAAGACATGCGCAACATGATGTTGCATTGCGTTGTCTTGCCTCAATATTTGGTTCAGTCGGCGCTTGGCACCAGCGGAGCGTCGTCCTCAGCCGAGGGTGGCAGGAGGTCGCTTCCCGGCGGGACAAGATCGCTGTCGGGTGCGTTTTGCGCCGGCGGTGTAATTCCCAACTGGTCGATGACCGACGAGCCGGATGCGTTTTCAGCCGCAAAAATCGTCAGTGTGATCGACGTGATGATGAAGCCAATCGCAAGCACCCATGTGATTTTGCCAAGGGCTGTGGCCGCAGAGCGGCCCGAACTGGCACCGCCACCGCCGCCACCCATGCCCAGACCACCCCCTTCGGAGCGCTGCATTAGCACGACGGCAATTAAGCCAAAGGCAAGGAACAGGTGGATGATCAGAACGACGTTTTCATATTGCATGGGGAGGTATTGGCCCTTTGCTGCGCGATGGGCGGTATCTATGCAGAAACGCTTTGACCCGCAAGTCGTCTTTCGCGCAAATCGGTGACTGTGCATCTGCGCGCGCTCGCGCGTGCGCGATTGAGGGCTGGATTTGTGGTCTTGTGTCGCGCAAAGTATCGCCCATGCCCCATGATCATTCAGACCACGACCATCCGCACAGCCTATTGCCGCCAGAACCTGCTTTGCGGGTTAAAGCACTGGAAACGATCCTTTCTCAGAAGGGACTTATTGATCCCGCGGCGCTGGACGAAATCATCGACACCTATGAAAACCGCATCGGCCCGCGCAATGGGGCGCAAGTGGTGGTGCGGGCGTGGATGGATGCCGATTTTAAGGCTGCATTGCTGGCAGATGCCGATCCACTTCTGGCCGAGATGGATTTTTATGGCCGTCAGGGCGAACATATGGTCGTGGTCGAAAACACAGACACGCTCCACAATATGGTCGTGTGTACGTTGTGTTCTTGCTATCCGTGGCCGCTGCTTGGCATTCCGCCGGGGTGGTACAAATCGGATGCCTACCGCGCACGCGCGGTTCGAGAGCCGCGCAAAGTGCTGGCCGAGTTTGGCGTAAACTTGCCTGAAGACTGCGCCGTGCGCGTCTGGGATTCGACAGCCGAAGTGCGGTATTTGGTGCTGCCACAACGCCCTGCGGGCACGGAAGGATTGAACGAGGCCGCCTTGATGGACCTTGTCAGCCGCGATTCCATGATCGGGTGCGGATTGGTGACAGCGCCATGACCCGGCCTCATGACATGGGCGGACGCTTTGGCGATGGTCCGATCGAACCCGAAGCAGAAAACGTCCGTTTCCACGCAGACTGGCATCCCCGCGCATTGGCGTTGACGTTGGCGTGCGGCAATTTGGGGTTGTGGAATATCGACGTCTCGCGCCATGCGCGTGAAAGCCTGTCGCCCAAAGACTATGCGCGTTTTAGCTATTACGAAAAGTGGATCGCAGGACTTGCGGATTTGCTGGTCGAAAAGGGCGCGCTTCGTCGCGAAGAACTGGCCGCAGGGCAAGGGCAAGGTGCCAGCGAGTTGGCCGGGAAGCAGTTAAAACCCGAGGCCGTTGCTGCCACGTTGGCCAAAGGTGGCCCGGCAACACGCCCGGCTGTGATGGAACCACGTTTTGCGCCCGGCGATACGGTGGTCTTGCGCACATTGCCCGAGAATTTGACAGTTCCCGGCGGACACACGCGGCTTCCGGCCTATGCCGCAGGTGCCGCTGGCCGGGTCGTACGCCTGCATGGGCACCACGTTTTGCCGGATCGCAGCGCACATGGGTTGGGCGACGCGCCCGAACCGCTTTATGCTGTTGCGATCAAGGCAGCTGATCTTTGGGCGCATCCCGAACACCCACAAGACGAGGTGGTCCTCGATCTGTGGGACAGCTATTTAGATCAGCCATGAGGCCCGAGCCCGCCTTTGAAGCACCTTGGCATGCGCAGCTTTTTGCGCTGACGGTCCATTTGAATGAGGCAGGGCTGTTTGCATGGCCTGATTGGGCTGCACGCTTTGGGGCGACATTAAAACAACACGGACTAAAGCGCGATCTGAACGGCGGAGACGACTACTTCACCGCTTGGTTAGAGACGCTGGAAACGCTTTTGGCGGAGTCAGGCGCTGCCGCCCCCGATGACGTGCAACAGGTGCGCACCAAGTGGGAAGCCGCCTATCTGGCAACTCCCCATGGAGCGCCCGTTTCAATCAAAAACTAGAGTCCTGACCTTAATCGTCCACGTCGTCCATATCGGCTTGACCGGACAGGTAGCGACGCACGTGACTCCAACTTAGGCCGATGCCTAGTACCAGCGATAGCGCAAGCAGCGCGAGCCATGTGATCAAACCAGGATCATCCAGACGAAGAATTTCTAGATCGTAAAGCACCCATATCATCGCACCGACAACGGCAAGCACCAGCGCCATTCCGAACGTGCCAATCGAACGCAAAGTTGCGCGCAAGTAAATGATGTAGCCTATGAAAAGGACCAGCCCGACAAGAACGGCAATCGAAAGATTGTCTCGTCCAAAGTCCAACGCCCAGCGGATATAGTTGAACTGAGTCGGATTATAGGTGGCCGCCAATAGTCCAAAGGCAAAAAGCCAACGCCAGAAAAATCCCATAAGTCACGCGTTCCTGTTGTTTACGCGGCCTTGATGGCGCGAAACTGGGCTGTTCTCAAGCCGTCTGAGGCAATGTCGCGCATATTTTCGGTGACCAGATGCGCAGATTGCGGTTTTCCAATGCTGCATGCACCGCTATAGGTGCGCGGGTTTGAATAGATAGGATCAGCTATGGCCAATGTGGTGGTTGTCGGCGCTCAGTGGGGCGATGAAGGCAAAGGCAAGATTGTTGACTGGCTCAGCGAACGTGCCGACGTGATCGCGCGCTTTCAGGGCGGGCATAACGCTGGCCACACGCTGGTCATTGATGGCACGGTTTATAAATTGCACGCACTTCCGTCTGGCGTTGTACGTGGCGGCAAACTGTCTGTGATCGGCAACGGCGTCGTGTTGGACCCGTGGCACCTGATCAAAGAGATCGAAACGATCCGCGCTCAAGGCATTGATATTTCACCTGAAACGCTGATGATCGCAGAAAACACTCCGTTGATTTTACCCATTCATGGCGAATTGGACCGCGCGCGCGAGGCGCAGAATTCGGTGGCCAAAATCGGCACAACGGGGCGCGGCATTGGACCGTGTTATGAGGATAAAGTGGGGCGTCGGGTGGTGCGTGTCGCGGACCTTGCGGATCTGGCGACGTTGGAATTGCGTGTCGATCGTGCGCTTGTGCATCACGATGCATTGCGCCGCGGCTTGGGCCTTGAGCCGGTGGACCGGGATGCTTTGCTGACCAGCCTCAAGGAGATTGCACCGGCGATTCTAGAATATGCCGCCCCCGTTTGGAAAGTCATGAACGAGGCGCGCCGGTCCGGTAAACGCATACTGTTCGAAGGGGCGCAGGGGGCACTTTTGGACATCGATTTTGGCACCTATCCCTTTGTGACCTCGTCCAATGTGATTGCGGGCCAAGCAGCTACCGGTGTGGGTGTTGGACCGGGCGCGATTGATTTTGTTCTTGGCATCGTCAAAGCCTATACCACCCGCGTGGGTGAGGGGCCGTTTCCGACAGAGCTGGACGACGCAGACGGCGATCGTTTGGGCGAACGTGGTCACGAATTTGGCACGACCACAGGGCGCAAACGCCGTTGCGGTTGGTTTGACGCCTGCCTTGTGCGTCAGACATGTGCAACCTCTGGCGTGAACGGCATTTCGTTGACCAAATTGGATGTGCTTGATGGGTTCGAGACACTCAAGATTTGTACGGGTTATGAACTGGACGGCACCACGCTGGATTATCTGCCCACGGCGGCTGATCAGCAGGCACGTTGCACACCGATCTATGAAGAAATGCCCGGTTGGTCGGAATCGACGGAAGGTGCGCGCAGTTGGGCTGAGTTACCGGCCAATGCTATCAAATATGTGCGCCGCGTGGAGGAGTTGATCGACTGCCCCGTTGCGCTACTTTCTACATCACCGGAACGGGAAGACACGATTTTGGTTCGAGACCCGTTTGCGGACTAAGGGAGTTTTGCGGTGAGCTATAAGGCGCGAAAATGGTTGGCTGGGTTGATTTTGGTCTTTGGCCTGCCGCTCTATATCGTGGTTGCCGTCAATGTTGTCGCACTGTTTGAGCGCCCGTCGATTCTGCTCGAGTTGCTGATTTATGTGGGTTTGGGCGTGATCTGGGCGTTGCCATTAAAGGCGGTTTTCAAAGGGATTGGGCAGCCTGACCCGGATGCATGATGCGTTTTGGTTTTGCCTGAAAGGGTGCACGAGACAGTGGCCCCGTTCGTTGGCTGTCATAGCCAGGCCAATGTGACCGCTGCAAGGACAAGGTATCGCACGCCCTTTGCAAAGGTGACCAGAACAAGAAAGGAGAAGAGCGGCGCCCGCATGAGGCCCGCAACCAATGTAATTGGGTCGGCGATGATTGGCAGCCAACTGCCCAAAAGGGACCAGAGCCCATAGCGTCCATACCAATTTTGGGCGCGCTCAAGC
>CAZJAW010000165.1:0-5781 GCA_964544035.1 uncultured Rhodobacterales bacterium | reverse complement strand
GGTTGTTTTGACAGTACGTTATCAGTCTATGTGGCATTTGATGCACGATTTGCGGGCGATGGGGGAAACAAATGTTCTTTATGCTCGCCTGCGTCATCCGACCCGACGAACCGTGCTGGAAAAAGCGGCCGACCTTTACAGCGGCGCTTTTGCCCACCCGGATGGTGGGATTTCTGCAACCTATGAATTAATCGTTCTGACTGGTTGGGCACCTGACGACAGCCAGCCTAAACCGTTGCGCCCCGGATCTGCGCAGGCGCGACTTGCCAACGCGTTAGGCACCGACGAAACGCCGCTGTCAGATTGACCTGCGAACAAAAGCGTTTATCTGATCCCAAAGACATAAAGGAAGCGCCGACATGCTTGATACCAGCAAAGCCACGACACGTCCGCAACATGCGGCCGAGGATCACCCGGCAATCAAGCCTGCGCGCGTGGGGATTTTGCTGGCGAACCTCGGTACTCCAGACAACTACGACTATTGGTCGATGCGCCGCTACTTGAATGAGTTTTTGTCCGACCGCCGTGTCATCGACTACAGCCCATGGCTCTGGCAACCGCTTTTGCAGTTGATCATCTTGACCAAACGTCCGTTTTCATCTGGAGCGGCTTATAAATCCATCTGGAACCACGAAGCCGGCGAAAGCCCACTGTTGACGATCACCAAGAGCCAGACTGCAAAAATCAAAACCGGCATGCACGCACGCTTTGGCGATCAGGTGATGGTAGATTTCTGTATGCGTTACGGGAACCCTTCAACCAAGTCCAAGGTGCGTGAAATGGTGGAAGCCGGATGCCAAAAAATTCTGTTTTTCCCACTATATCCGCAGTACGCGGGCGCAACATCGGCCACGGCAAATGACGAGTTTTTTCGCGCTTTGATGCTGGAAAAATGGCAACCCACCACGCGAACTGTCGAACCTTATTACCAAAACCCAAAATATATCGAAGCGTTGGCGCAGTCTATTGAACGTGCATATGCAACCCTTGAGTCGCGGCCGGACATTCTGGTTTGTAGCTACCACGGCGTACCCATCCGTTACTTGATGGAGGGTGACCCTTATCATTGCCAATGTCAGAAAACGACACGCCTTCTAAAGGAACGCTTGGGCTGGGCCGACACTGAAATCAAAACGACATTCCAATCGAAATTTGGCCCCGAAGAATGGCTTCAACCCTATACCGTTGAAGAAGTCGCGCGACTGGCCGAAGCAGGAAAAAAGAACATCGCAGTGTGCGCGCCGGCATTCTCAGCCGATTGCATCGAGACGCTTGAAGAGATCAACGAAGAGATCAAGGAGAGTTTTGAGCATGCTGGTGGAGAGCAGTTTACCTATATTCCCTGCCTCAATGACGATGACGCCCATATCGATGCGCTGAATGGCGTGATCGAAGAAAATCTAAAAGGCTGGCTGGATTGATATCACAGCATGTCTCTGAGTACTTGTTTTGCAGCCGTTCATTGAACGCGGTGTATTCGCTGATATCAGGTAGAATTTAGCAGGCTCGGCCTGTGAAAAAGATGGATGTCGAACTGTTCCGAAAAATCCAATCAGACATAAAAAAAGGCGGCACTAACGTGCCGCCTTTTTGATGAGTGTAGCGAACGATTAGTCCGCAACAGCCGCTGCAACAACGATCAGCAGCAACAGGGGAAGAATAACTCCGCCTGAAGAGCTACGTGCTTCTTCAACGATAACAGGTGCTTCGATGATTGGGTCGGCAGGGCCGCCAGCAAATGCAGTCGAAGCAGCAGCAGTCAACGCAGCAGCAAGAACGAGTTTTTTCATGTTAACCTCCAGATTTCGCACGCGGACATAAAGCCACACGCGCCCAAGACTTACCTCGTAGTGTCTAAGTGTAAACAGCAACGAAAGACGAAAGCAAAGTAGGATTCAAAAGCTTATGCGCCGATCCCCTTTAATGTCGTCAAATAAGCAACACTTGAGTACCTACGTTGGCCATTCCGTACAGCTCTTCGATGTGCTCATTGTACAACCCAATGCAACCGTTCGAAGATTTACGGCCAATCTTGCGCGTGTCGTGCGTGCCGTGAATACGGTAATATGTCCAAGTCAGGTGCAGCGAACGTGTGCCCAATGGGTTTTGTGGACCCGGCCCAATGTAATCAGGCCACTCAGGGTTACGAATTTTCATCGAGGGTGTCGGTCGCCAATCTGGCTCAGGGTCTTTCAGGATAACCTGTGTCCGACCACGGCGCGTTAGTTCTTCGCTGAGAGGCACACTTGACGGGTACAGCTTATAAACTCATTCCAGAAGTGAACAGCGCGACTGTCGATGTCGACAAGGATCGCACCTTTGTTCAAGTTGTTGAAGTACGGACGCCAATCAAGCGTACGGAAACTGGAAATATTGCGACGAACGGCAAGCGTTGGATCGCGCTCAGCCTGACCAGCAGGAATGTTTTGAGCGATCGCAGGCGCACCCAGAAATGCTGCCGACCCGGCTAAAAATGTGCGGCGGCTAGGTGTTTTCAACGGCTTTTTGGACATTGTATACGTCTCTCCAACGGTTTATTTGGCCTCTTGAATGCTTTATATGGTGTGAAAGCCGCAGTCGCAAATCAAACAGATGTCATCACGCAGCATCACGCCGATGTGCATTTGTAATGCAACGCCCGAACAGGTATTCACAAATTTGTCGATAAACAATGATGTGCAGGTATGATGCGAATTTTTTCCTTTCTTCTGATTGCCCTTGTTACGCTCGCCGCATGCGCGGCACCTCAAAGCCCAACAGCGCTTGGGGCTGATGGAAAACCGCTACCCAAGGTGTATCGCATTCGCGCCAACGATACGGCGAAGCTGCAGTTCCGTATGCTAGACTCGGTAAACGCCCTGCGTTCCGCTCAGGGCGCACGCCCTATTGAACTAAACGCTCAATTGAACGCCGCTGCTGCAACACATGCAAAAGATATGTCGCTACAGAACCGTCCATGGCACTTTGGCTCTGACGGGTCATCGCCGATTGATCGTTTGGCGCGCGTAGGATACCAAGGCCAACTCGTAGGCGAGAACATTTCGGAGTCTTTTGAAACCGAACTGGAAACTCTCGCTGCGTGGATGGAACAACCCGACACCCGGCGCACTATTTTGTCTCCGCAATCCGGGCAAATGGGCTTTGCCTGGTTCCAGGAACCCAATGGCAAGATTTGGTGGACCATGGTCATGGGCAATCCAAACACCGCCCCCCTGATCCCGACTGCTAACCCATCGGCAAGCCGTCTGGTGCCAGAAGAATTCGAAGATCCGAATACTGCGGCCGTGGATCAGAGTGAACCAGATATCGTGACTATCACCACGACACCTTCAACCTGATTTACGCGTTAATCTGGATAGGGGTGCCATTGCGCACCATCGCATAGACAGTTTCCATCTGGCGGTCTGTCACCGCAATGCAGCCCCACGTCCAGTCCTCTGTTCCTTTGATTCGCTTGTTAATGGTGCGAAAAAGGTTCGAATTCCCGTGGATAAAAATGTCGCCACCCGGCGGCTTTCCAAGCGCAGCCGCTTCAGCACGGTCCTGCGCATTGGGGTAGGAAATCCCTAGCGATAGATGGAATTTGCTGTCCGGGTTTCGACGGTCGATGAAGTAGTTGCCCTCAGGTGTTCTACCGTCTCCTTCAAAGAACTTGTCACCAATCGGTTCGAATCCCAGATCGATTTCGTACTTTTTCAGCACCCTATCCTGATTGAAAAGGAACATCTCACGTGCGCCTTTGTTGACAACAATATAGGTAACCTCGGGACCGTTATAAGTTTTGAACTTACTTTGAGAGCAAGCACCAAGGCTCAATGCCGCGGCTCCTCCCATCACCAAATTTCTGCGTTTCATGAAAACACTAAGTCCTGTCTCGTTCATCTTTTTTTATGTAATTATCGACGCAAATAGCATTTTTCAGCCAATCCCGCATAGCCCATTTCTAAAATGGGCCAATCACCTGCGCGTGATCGTTGTTTAGGGATCACGTTTGTCCAACTTAGCTTCGATCGCTTCAAGCCGCTGCATTACCAGATCGCGGTAGCTATCGGTGGCTGCATTTGATTCCTCAGAATGGGCATCTTGCATCGAATTTACGATGAGGCCCACCAACAGGTTCACAACAGCAAATGTAGTCACCATGATGAAAGGCACAAAGAACGCCCAAGCATAGGGATATTCCTGCATCACAGGGCGCACGATGCCCATGGACCACGATTCAAGGGTCATGATCTGAAACAAGGAATAGCCACTACGGCCAAGCGTGCCAAACCAGTCGGGAAAACTGGCCCCGAATAGTTTGGTCGCCATCACCGCGCCGATGTAAAAAATCATCGCCATTAATACGAACACGCTACCCATGCCCGGCAAAGCTGTCACAAAACCTTCGACCACCCGACGCAGAGAGGGAGCGACCGAAATGACGCGCAGCACGCGCATAATACGCAGGGCGCGCAACACTGACAGACCTTCTGTGCCCGGCGCGAGCGCGATGCCCACAATGACAAAGTCAAAAATATTCCAGCCACTGCGGAAGAACTTGAAACGGAAAGCATAAAGCTTGGCCACAAGTTCAAGCACAAAAATCGCAAGACATAAGTTATCGACTAGATTGATAAGCGGACCGACGGCAGAAACCGCTGTCTCGGAAGTCTCTAATCCGAGCGTGATTGCGTTCAGGACAATCACACCCAAGATGAAATTACTAAAACGCTGTCCGTCCAAAAAAGCGCTCAAACGTGTACGGTCAATCATCCGTGGTCTCCTTGTTTAACGCGTATGCGCCAAACGAAATGCTCCGACAAGTTCCACATGCGCAGACCAACGAAACTGATCAACAGGTTGCACCCATTCGAGTACATATCCAGCATCTATCAACGTCGCCGCGTCACGCGCAAAAGTCTGTGGATTGCAGGACACATGCGCAATCGCCGGAATTGCCGCTTTGGCAAGTTCTGCAATTTGCGCAGTGGCCCCGGCACGCGGCGGATCAATAACCGCAGCTTCAAAGCCCGCCAGTTCATCCGGCAACAACGGGCGGCGCATCAAATCGCGCGCCACCGCAGTCAACTTTTTCAACCCTTGGGCCCGCCGCCAGCCCGCATCCAGCGCAGATACCATCTCGGACGCACCTTCAACGGCCAGCACTTCGGCGTATTCCGCCAAAGGCAGCGCAAAAGTTCCGCAACCCGCGAACAAATCCACGACTGATTTCGCGTTTCCGACCACTTCGCGTACCAACGCAGTCAATGCGTCTTGCCCATGCTGTGTGGCTTGCAAAAACGCACCGGGAGGCGGCACAACTCGCGCTTTTCCCAAGATTTGAACCGGAGGAATGCGCATTCCAATCAACTCGTCTTCCCATGTGAGGCGCGCCAGCTTGTAGGTTTCGCAAAGCCCAGCCAACGCGATACGCAACGGCCCATCCAGCGGCTTTCCCCCAATCACGGATACATCCAATCCCTCAATACTGTCCGTCACAGTGACACTCAGCGCCGCCTTGCGGCTGGTGCCCACCATAGCCAAAGCCTCGGCCAAGTCCGACACAGCACCCAAAGCAGGCGTCACCAAAATGCAATTCGGCACAGAGATAACCGCGTCTGACTTGCGCGCATGAAAACCGACCATAGCGCCCTTTTTGGTACGACGCGCAGCAAAGGTGGCGCGACGACGAGATCGGTCAGGAGACGTCAGCACCGGCCGTATCTCAGTTTCGATGCCATGCACGGCGAGCGCAGTGATCACCATGTCGCGCTTAAAATTGGCAACTAAGTCATCGGT
>CAZJAW010000164.1:0-5872 GCA_964544035.1 uncultured Rhodobacterales bacterium | reverse complement strand
TTGCTGTGTGAATCGCAAACCACTGGACAATATAGGACTTGCTTGCTATAGCGCCACCTCCTGCAATTCATTGCAACTTAAACCTAGAAAGGTGGTGACAACCACATGCAGGTCAGTGTTCGCGACAACAACGTCGATCAGGCGCTCCGTGCCCTGAAGAAGAAGCTCCAGCGCGAAGGCGTCTTCCGTGAAATGAAGCTTAAGCAGCATTTCGAGAAGCCGTCTGAAAAGAAAGCGCGCGAGAAAGCCGAAGCGATCCGCCGTGCGCGCAAGCTCGCACGGAAAAAAGCGCAGCGCGAAGGCATGATGTAAATCGAGCCCGCGCAAGCGCAAAGAATTCAAGGATCCCTGCGCCAGATGGTTTGCGGGGATTTTTGTTTTTCGCTATCCTGTCAGGCGGCGGGGAAGATCAGTACGTTATCTTTGAACGTGAATTTGAAGCGGTCAAAGACGGGTCTTTGTCCTTTGATGAGCTGCGCAAAAGATATGATGTCGATTAGACAGGCAGCGCCGTTGTTTTGAAAACTGTGCGCAAGGCAAAGCTGGATTGCATCTGCGCGACGCCCGGCAAACGCGCCAAATATTGGCGGTGGATCCGTGCGAAGTCTTCGGTGTCTTCTGCCACAACCTTTAGCAAATAGTCGGCGGTTCCGGCCATGAGGTGGCATTCTAACACATCCGGAATGCGTCTAACGGCTGTTTCAAAGGCATCCAGAACTTCGTCGGCTTGGCCTTGCAAAGTGATTTCAACAAAGACTGTCGTCGGCACACCCAATTTGCGTGCATCCAGCATGGCAACGTAATTTCGGATGTAACCATCAGCTTCAAGTCTGGCCACGCGCCTGTGGCATGCAGAAGGGGAAAGATGCACAACCTCACTGAGCTCTGCGTTGGACATTCGACCGCTCTTTTGAAGAGCCGCCAGAATGCGCCGGTCTATTGAGTCGAGGCTCATCAACGCTGATTCCTTTCACAAATTTCTAAGGTCACGCACATTTCTCCCAGATAAGCACGTTTTTGCGATCTGTTCGAGCCACAGCTTGCATGCGGCTTGGGCCAAGCTCATCTCATTGGCAATAGGAGGAATGCGCCATGAAGATCGGATGTCCGAGTGAGATCAAACCACAGGAATTTCGCGTTGGCCTGACACCCAATGCCGCCGGTGAGGCGGTGGGGCACGGGCATGAGGTCGTTGTGCAAAGTGGTGCCGGCGTTGGGGCCGGTTTCCCAGATACCGATTATGAGGCTGCCGGTGCCGTCATTGCGGACACTGCCGAAGAGATATTTGCAAACGCCGATATGATCGTGAAAGTGAAAGAGCCGCAGGCCTCCGAACGTAAAATGTTGCGGGAAGGTCAACTGTTGTTCACCTATCTGCATTTGGCACCAGATCCGGATCAGACCCGCGATTTACTTGCTTCAGGCTGTACCGCTATTGCCTATGAAACCGTAACGGATAATGCGGGGGGCCTGCCTTTGCTTGCTCCGATGTCCGAAGTGGCAGGAAAACTCGCGCCGCAAGTTGGCGCTTGGACTTTGCAAAAGGCCAACGGCGGCCGCGGCGTGCTTATGGGCGGGGTGCCTGGGGTAGGCCCGGCACGGGTTGTCGTAATTGGCGGCGGTGTCGTTGGAACGCACGCAGCCCGCGTCGCCGCGGGCATGGGCGCAGACGTAACCGTATTAGATCGTTCTTTGCCGCGTATGCGTTATTTGGACGATGCATTTAGTGGTTTGTTCACAACGCAATTTGCCAGCGCAGGCAATACGGCCGAACTTGTCGCGCAGGCGGACATGGTCATTGGCGCAGTTCTCATCCCCGGCGCTGCCGCACCAAAACTGGTCACCAAAGCCCAGCTTTCGACCATGAAACCGGGCGCTGCGATTGTCGATGTCGCTATTGACCAAGGTGGGTGCTTTGAGACCTCGCGCGCCACAACGCACGAGGACCCGATCTATGACGTCGATGGCATCATGCATTATTGCGTGGCGAACATGCCTGGTGCCGTGGCCCGAACATCAACCATCGCGCTCGGCAACGCGACAATGCCCTTTATGCTTGCACTGGCGAACAAAGGTTGGCGACAAGCGTGCAGTGATGACGAACACCTGCTGGCCGGATTGAACGTGCACGCGGGTCAGCTGACTTACTATGCAGTTGGCAAGGCGCTTGGCATCGATGTGGTCTCGGCCTCACTGGCTTTAAAAGCATAACCGTTTCGGTTGGCCGTATACGGTAAGGATTGTTGCATAAAAAAAGCCCGCCAAACAGGCGGGCTTTTTGTTTCGTATGGTATCAGATTCAGCCTTTGGCCAATTGATCCCGGATTTCCATAAGCACGTCGATCTCGCTTGGACCCGCTGGTTCTTCTGGCGCGGCCTCTTCTTCTGCCATCGCTGCGTCTTTCAGTTTGTTGACGTAACGAACCAGCATGAACACGACGAAGGCAATGATCAGGAAGTTGATAACCGCCATCAGGAAGGCACCGTAGGCGAATACCGCTGCGCCGGTTTCGCGTGCCGCTTCCAGAGACGCGCCCTCGGCCACTTCGCCAGACAGAACTACGTAGTTGTTGGTGAAATCGATGCCACCCATAAACAGACCGATGATCGGGTTGATCAGGTCACCCACAAGCGACGTTACAATCGCCGTGAAAGCTGCACCAATGATGATACCAACGGCCATGTCCATGACATTTCCCTTGGCGATGAAGTCTTTAAATTCGCTTAGCATTTCGTTCCCTCTTGATAGTCTGGACGCAATGTTTCCGATTTTTTTGTGCGCCCACGAACAATGATTAACACGTCAATCAACATTTTGGGGACTAAAAAACAGGGGGAAATCAAGTTATGTTTACCCCTTAACCACTTACGAGGACAACATGGCAGACCTGAGCGCTTTCCCCATTACACAAAAGTGGACACCGAAGAATCCGGATATTCTGCAACTTTTCTCTTTTCCAACGCCCAACGGTGTCAAAGCGTCGATTGCGCTGGAAGAAATGAGCATTCCATACGAGGCGCATTTGGTCACTCTGTCAGATGTCGATGTCAAAAGCCCTGAATTCTTGTCGCTGAACCCCAACAACAAAATCCCGGCGATCATTGATCCGAATGGACCAGATGGAAAACCCATCGGCCTGTTCGAATCCGGCGCGATCCTAATTTACCTAGGCGAGAAAACCGGAACATTGATCGGTTCAAATGCCTCAGAAAAATCTCGGATCATCCAATGGGTCATGTTCCAAATGGGCGGGTTGGGTCCGATGCTGGGCCAGCTTGGGTTTTTCTACAAATTCGCAGGCTCACAAATCGAGGATCCGCGGCCGCGCGAACGCTATATAGGGGAAGCCAAGCGGCTTTTGGCCGTTTTGGAAGGCGCAATTGATGGCCAAGACTGGATCTGCGGGAATTATTCGATTGCAGATATCGCGATTGTGCCCTGGTTGAATGCGCTAGAATTCTACGGCGCAAAAGAAATTGTTGGCTGGGAGGATCACAAAAACCTCGTAGCCTATCGTGATCGGTTTTATGGGCGCGCAGCAGTCGACAAAGGCAAGAACATCCCTCCGCGCCCATAGTTGGCAGATTGCCTAACTCGGCAATGTACCGGTCAGAACATAGCGCAGGATGGCAACGACCTGCGCAGGTGTTTCAACAACGGCCAATGCCGCAGCGTCCACTTCTTTAAGCGCGTGCTGATGGTCTGCACCGTGCATCACGATCAGTGACTTGCCCAAAGCAGCCGCGCAACCTGCATCAAATGCCGCATTCCATTGTTTGTATTTTTCACCAAAGCGAACGACCACCACATCGGCATCTTCAATGCCCTTCCGGGTACGAATCGCGTTGACCTTGGCACCCTTGTGATCGTGCCAGAACTTCTGATCTTCTGCCCCTAAAATGGCGACCCCGCAGTCATCGCTTGCCCCGTGGTCGGTGACTGGGCCGTCAAAGACGACATCAAGACCCGTCGCGCCCGTCACAATTTGATCCCGCCAATCGGTGTGAATCTCGCCCGAGAGATAAATGCGTAGTGCCATGTTAACCTCTTAAATCAGTTCATTTGCGCACACATTCATACCTGTAGAGCAAGTGTCAAGAAAGTGGCCCGCCCTCGCCATGATATTGCTCAGATTCGTTGGTTAATGCTGGCTTAACGTCTGCTTACACCATCAAGACCAAGGGTTCGGTAATTATGAAAATTCTCTATGCATTAGCTTTTGCAACCATGCCAGTTGCAGCATCTGCCACAACAATCACACTAAGCGGCGCGGATTTAGTTGCCGCTCGTTCAACAGATGGTTTCAACCTCATCTACGCAATCGATCTTTCGCAGCTTGGTTTCGTGGAAGTGAACTCTGTCACTGTTCGGGATGATGCAAATAATAACAACGCCGCAGGCGGTCGCCGTTCAGGTTTCGATCTGGATTTGCTGGCTATTGGCGATGAAATAGACAACGTGTTCACCGGCGACAGCGTCACTTTTAACGCTGGCGGCGTTGCTGCCGGCACTGAGCTTCGCGGTACGACCGGTGAGGCTCCGAACCTGAACACTGGGGTCGACGAAGCCTTTGCGTCGCTCGATGCGCTTGATGGGCAGTTGGGACCTGTTAGCGGCTTTGTATCACTTGGCAGACAGGGCGAACTGACATCAACATTCAGTCGTTCATACTTTGTGTCGGACTCAGATTTTCTTTTCGTGAGCGGGTTCAACCAACGTAACAACAACCAGCCCCTGCCTGAGAATTTCGAAGCGCTTGACAGCATCACAATCGAAGGCGTGGTTGTTCCATTGCCTGCAAGTGGTCTTCTTCTGTTGGGTGGCTTGGCCGCACTGATAGCAGGCCGCCGCGCGGCTAAACGCGCAGGCGCTTAAGTCCTGCAAAGATCACCTGATTTCAAAAAAGGCGCGCCTGTTGGCGCGCCTTTTTCATTTATCCTTGTCCGCTTTTAAGCCGATCAACTGCGCAAAGCACCACCTGTGGCTTTCAAGACTTTTTCGACCACCTTGGCACTGACCGCTTCGATGTCACCATCTGTCAAAGTCTTATCCTTGGGCTGCAAGCGCACCGTAATCGCCAGGCTCTTTTTGTCTTCACCCAGTGATCCGCCAATAAACTCATCAAAGACACGCACGTTTTCGATCATCGTTTTGTCAGCGCCCTGAGCGGCGTTGACCACGCTCAACGCTTCGACGCCCACGTCGACAACGAATGCAAAGTCACGCTCTACCGCTTGTAAATCGCTGATCGCCATCGCCGAGCGGGTTGCGCCAGATTTACGCGCTTGCGGAACCTCTTGCGGCCACAACGTGAAAGCCATTGCCGGACCTTTCACGTCCATCGCACTCAGCACTTTTGGATGTAACTCGCCAAAGATGCCCAGCACCTTTTTAGGGCCGAGGCAGATTTTTCCGTGCCGCCCCGGGTGCCACCAATCGTCTGCATCCCGATGTATCTGCACTTTGGTCGGAGCACCCATCGCCGCCAGCACCGCTTCGGCGTCCGCCTTTACATCAAAGACATCCACGCTGCGCGAAGCGCCTTGCACATCTTTGGGCCCAGTGCGCCCGACAAGCAGGCCGGTCACCAGCAAATGCTCTTCTTCGGGCTCGCCGCCGTGAAACGCGGGGCCAACTTCGAACAAGGCAAGATCCATGAATCCACGGGCCTGGTTGCGGGATGCAGCCGCCAGCAATCCCGGCAAAAGCGCCGGGCGCATATGGCTCATGTCACTGGAAATCGGGTTGTCGACACGCATCGCATCCAGACCGCCACCGAACAGTGCCGCTGACGCTTGATCGATAAAGCTGTAGGTCACGCATTCGTTGTACCCCAAGGCCGCGCACGTCCGGCGTGCCGCCTGTTCGCGC
>CAZJAW010000163.1:0-5874 GCA_964544035.1 uncultured Rhodobacterales bacterium | reverse complement strand
AGCCATCGGCATTGTTGCTGTCATAGGTGGCGCTTATTGGGCGTATACGGCCACACGCGCGCCGTTCTGGGATACCGATATGCCCTTGGTTGCTTCCTTGGGCGCTGTGGATTTCTTGGGCGATTTGAACACAGATACTTTGGGTGCGGGTTGGAAAGAACGGACATTCTTTCGCGTTACCCCTGCAAATTACGAGATCACACAAGAGGACGGCGCGGCAGCGCTGCGGTGTTCGACGGACAACAGTGCTTCGATTTTGGCACGTGATACTGACATTGCACTTGCTGATTTGCCCATACTGACATGGAGCTGGAAAGTGGTGCAGCCCATAGACAGCAACGTCGACGAAGACACCAAAGAGGGCGACGACCACCCAATGCGGTTTTATCTGCGTTTCATCAACGAAACCGGTGACACCAAGAGCGCCGAGATTATCTGGAGCAATAAGAAATACGCCCCCGGAGATTTCAAGATCATCGGCACGTTTCCCCATCTGGTCGCCAACGGGTTAGATAAAAACGTCGGCACGTGGCATGATCAAACCGTCGATTTGCGCCAGCTTTACAGTGATATTGGCGGGGCAGGGACTGCCCGTTTGGATGTGTTGGGTTTCTTCTGTGATAGCGACAACACGGGCGCAAAAAGTGACGGGTATTTTCGCAATATCACCCTGTCACCGGGATAGGCGCTGGGCGTCGGTCGGCGCGTTCCTTTAGACCCAAGCTTTGGGACGGGCTCGGGTTCTATTGTCGCAATGTATGCTCGCGGTGTGCGTGCCCCGTTTAGATATTCATAGCGCCTTGGCGCGGGCGAATGACACCAAACGTTTTGAGTCCTCATCCCACAATTGCAGTTTCGCACAGGCCAAACTTTCGCGAATCGTCATGCGATTGCTGACAGCCAAATCCACGTGATCGCGCAGCACTTCGGGCAGTCGGTAAAATGGAATGCGGCTGTACAGATGGTGCACATGGTGAATGCCGATATTCGCGCTGAGCCATTGTAGGACAGGAGGCAGCACATAGTGCGAGCTGCCGTGCAAAGCGGCCTCGTGCAGTTGCCAATTGTCTTCGGTTTCCCACGTGGTGGTTTCAAACTGGTGCTGGACGTAAAACAGCCAGACCCCAGCCGATGCCGCAAGAAGGGTCGAAGGCAGGAAAATCAGAAGGATCGGCGTCAGTCCACCAAAATAGAGCATCGTCAACATCCAACCGATAATGACTGCGTTTGTGGCCATAGCGCTGAACCAATATTTCAAATGGCTGAACAGTCCCAAAGGAACGCGGTTCATCACAAGAAACAAATAACCCGGCCCAAGGCCGAACAGCACAACAGGATTGCGGTACACACGATAGAAAAACCGGTTGATCGGCCCCAATTTGCGATATTCTGCGACGGTAAGCGTATGCACGTCACCAATGCCGCGCCGTCCAAGATGCCCAGATGCGCTGTGATGGATCGCATGTGTGCGCCGCCATACATCGTAAGGGGTCAGGGTGAGCACGCCGATAACGCGTCCCAACCAGTCGCTAACTGTACGATTTTTGAAAAACGCGCCATGTCCGCAATCATGTTGGATGCAGAACAAGCGAAGTAAGAAGGCTGCATTGACCATCGAAAGCGACAATGTCAGCCAATAGCTGACCGACATCGCCCACCAGGCCGATACCCATAGCAGAAGGAATGGGCCAATTGTAATGGCCAGCTCAATCGAACTGCGGGTCGTACTAGGTTCACGATATTTGGATAGTTTCTTTATCCACTCGACTGCAGGCTGCGCCTCAGACGTAGGCCGAGAGGCCCCAACGGTATCAAACATATGCCTGCTTCTTCTGTTTTGTCATCTGCTTGTTATACGATTGGTGGTGTTTCGGAAAGGTAACTTGTTAACTATAACGGGATGCGCGCTGATGACGCATGTACGCGGTCAGGTTGTAAGAAAAACTACCATTTGTGCACTATTTCATAGGTTTGCAGCAATTCGGAACGATCAAACGCGTTCTTTGTCACCCATGATGTGGTTTTCGAGACATCACATCACATTATATTGTGCAAAATATTTGGATATCGTTTTGCATCAAAAGGCCGAGCACAGGCATCGTTGCTAGACTCCGGACTATTCCTTTGTCCATAAGTGACGTCGATTTCGGCCTTCTTGACCCGTTCTAAACATTACACGGCCCTCTGCGAGCCATCTTCGCATTCAACGCCGGTGCGCGCGGCCTTTTGATACGTGCATCCGCGCGTCAGTTTCGGGTCCTGACCCTAAACCGTCCCACCCAGTGACCCTTCTAATGTGGCCAGTTCTTCGCCGCCAGCCATCATGTCTTGCAATGCCTCAGGCGTGATATCACCGCGCATGGCGGTGCCATAGGTTTTGCCCCGGTTCAACACGGTAAAGCGATCCCCCACGGCCATCGCGTGGCGCACGTTGTGGGTGATGAATACGACCGACACGCCTTGCTTGCGCACCTTATCCACGGTGGCCAGAACATTGGCTGTCTGGCGCACGCCAAGGGCGGATGTCGGCTCGTCCAGAATCAACACCTTAGCGCCGAAATAAACGGCACGGGCAATGGCGACTGTTTGACGCTCGCCGCCCGACAAGGTGCCGACGGCTTGATCCGGGCCCCTTAGATTAATGCCCATCTTGCGCATTTCACTCATGGTGGTTTCATTGGCATGTTCGTGGTCGAAAAACTTCACGCCCAATTTGGACACCATGGGTTCATTGCCCATAAAGAAGTTACGGCTGACCGACATCAACGGGATCATCGCCAAGTCCTGATAAACAGTGGCAATTCCGGCGGCGATAGAATCTCGCGGATCGGCAAAGTGCATCGGCTTGCCTTCGAACAGGATCTCGCCGCTTGTGGGTTTGTGCACGCCGGACATGGTTTTAATGAATGTCGATTTACCCGCACCATTGTCGCCCAACAGGCAGTGGCATTCGCCGGGGTAGAATTCGATTGTAACCCCGGCCAGCGCAATAACAGAGCCAAAGTGCTTTTGGATGTCGTTCATTTGAATGATCGGTTGCATCAGCGTTCTCCCGTGATCAGGCGGCGGATATAAGTGTTGAGGATCACAGCCAGCAGCAGAATGACCCCAAGGAAGACGCGGAACAGCGAACTTTCGACGCCTGCAAAGAACAGGCCTTGCTGGACCACACCAAAGATCAGAGCCCCAAGGGCTGCCCCGATAACGGATCCATAGCCGCCGGTCAGAAGTGCGCCACCAATCACAACGGCGATGATGGCTTCAAATTCTTTCAGTAGTCCGCGATCCGCCCCAGCAGAACCGAACTCCATCACCTGACAGACTGCAAAGACAGTGGCGCAAAACGCGGTAAACATGAACATCAGGATTTTGACCCGGTTGACGGGAACACCAGCATAACGGGCAGCTTGGGCGTCGCCACCGGCCGCAAAAATCCAGTTGCCGAAGCGAGTGCGTGTTAAAATGATGTGACCGACGATGACCAGACCAATGGCCCAGATCAGCAACATGGGGATGCCGTCAACAACCGGTTGGCCAGCTTTGTTGCCGCGTTCAAAGACGCCAATGACACCAATATCGCCGAACCACTGGAACAGGCCTTTAAAGATCGTTCCGCCAAATATAGGCGCGATCCAGTCGCCCTCGGCCGCTTCGCGGATGCCACCAATGATGGTTTTGCGCTCGAGCGTTTGGGGAATGAAGATGGTAAAGCCACGCAAGATGAACAATGTGGCGAGGGTCACGATAAAGCTGGGCAGTCCGGTGCGCACGACGATGTAACCGTTGAGTGCGCCAAAGGCGACGCAGATCACAAAGGTGATCGCGATGGCCAACCACATGGGCCACCCAAGCGTTACGCCAAAGACTGCGATCATCATGCCTGCAAATCCGATCATTGATCCAACAGACAAATCAAATTCGCCTGCGATCATGAGCAGACAGGCACCCACAGCAATAATCATAAATTGCGCAGAAACGGTGGACCAGTTCATCACGCCCTGGGCGTTGAACATGCCAGAGTTGCCCGCAAACAGAATGAAGAAAGTAAAAACCGCGACTGAGCCGACGATACCGCCCAACTCGGGGCGGATCAGCGCTTTGCGCAGTTTTGACATTTCCCGGACGCGTTCATCGGGTTGTCTTGCGTCTGACATGGGGTCCCCTCCCGTCATTTGGATAGAAAAAAGGCGGCCTCCGCGTGTTGCAGGGGCCGCCTTTCGTTAAGTCGATTTAGCGGAATTCGCCTGCGAATGCTTCAACTTTGGTCAGGCCGTCAGCGGTGACGAAACCGGGGCCAGAGTTGATGTTGTTGCCTGGCAGAACGCCGTAGCGATCCCAGTTGGTCAGAACTACAACAGGCAAGTAGGCTTGCAGGAAGGGCTGTTGGTCGATGCCCCATTGGATTGTGCCAGCTTTGATGCCATTTACGATTTCTTCGCCCAGATCGAAGGTGCCGAAATAGATGTCACCGGCAAGGCCGTTTTCATCAAGTGCCAGCAAGGTTGGGTCAGCGGATGTTGGACCAAGCGTCAGGACGGCATCCGTTTCAGGATTGGCTGACAGGTAAGCCAGTACACGGTTTTTGATCTCAGCAGGGTCTTGACCAGAATCGATCATCTGGTTGCCAAGGTCGACGCCCAGACCGTCTGCGAAGCCTTGGCAACGCTCGGTCGAAGAGGGTGAGCTGATATAGTGGTTCACGCAAAGAAAGCTGCCAACACCGTCACGCTTGGCGCGCTGACCAGCAGCAAGACCTGCGTCATATTCAGGCTGGCCAACATACATCAATGCGCCAACTTCGGCGGCCTGAGCTGGTGTGCCCGAGTTCATGATGATGACGTCGATGCCTTGATCAACCGCGGCTGTGATTGGGCCTTTGAGAACATCAAAGTCAGACAATGTGGTGATGATGCCATCGGGGTTAGAGGCGGCGGCCTGCTCAATGATGCGCGCCATGTCGGCCAAGTCGCCGGTAGGTGGGTTGCGATATTCAACGGAGACGCCCATTTGGTCGCCCGCAAGCGCGATGCCGTTTTTGATCGTGTTCCACCAGCTGTCGCTGTCTGGTGCGTGGCTGACAAGGATATACGTCAGATCATCGCCGTGGCCGTCGGCTGATGCCATGAATGGTGCCGTGATCACAGCAGCCGTCAGCATCAGTTTTTTGAAAATGGATTTCATGTCTTCCCTCCCTGGAATTTGAGTTCCGGTGTCTGACAAGGTCAGCACCAGTTCTGAGCATAAGAAAGCATGGATTCGAAATTTTTGCAACCGGTTGCAAAAGAAATTGAGATTTTTTGTGCTGCACCATTTTAGTTTTCGCATTACTCAAGGGTAACCAATGGTAAAGACTGAGATTCTGTGATGGCGGCAACGCTTAAAGACGTGGCAATGAAGGCGGGGGTTTCGACCTCTGCGGTGTCGCGAACGTTCACAGACGGCGCGTCCGTGTCTGACAAGATGCGGCGAAAAGTCGAAAAAGCAGCAGCTGATCTTGGGTACAGCCCTAACTTTCTGGCGCGCAGTCTGACCACCCGTCGCACCAAACTGATCGGTCTGGTCAGCAACAACTTTCACAATCCGATCTTTCTGCAAGTCTTTGATCTGTTCACCAAAGGGCTGCAAGAACGCGGCCTGCGCCCTTTGTTGGTGAATCTGTCCAGTGAAACCGACCCGGAACATTCAGTGCAGATGTTAAACCAATATTCGGTGGACGGGGTGGTGGTCGCCTCTTCGACTCTGCCGCCTGCGTTCTCCAAAGCGTTTCGCGACAAACGTATTCCCGTGGTCAACACGTTTGGTCGCTATTCCAGTAGCCCAGAGGTGCATGTGGTCGGGATCGATAACGCCGAAGCAGGGCGCATGGCCGCGCAG
>CAZJAW010000162.1:0-5893 GCA_964544035.1 uncultured Rhodobacterales bacterium | reverse complement strand
CGCTTTGATGGGTCGTTTTGGGTCCATGCTGTCACTGGCGGGCTGGCGCAAATCCTTGCCACTGTTGCTACCGTGCGGCTGTTTCAAGCCCGCAACTTTGCTGTTGGGATCACGTTCAAGAAGACCGAAGTCATGCAGGCGGTGCTTGTGGGTTGGGTGATTTTGGGGGACCGCGTCAGTGGTTGGGGGTTTGCTGCCATTGGTGTTGGTTTGTTGGGGGTATTACTATTGTCCGCCCCTCCGGGCCTTGTGCGTACGGGCTGGCGCGACATGGCAAACAAGACGGTGGGGTTGGGCCTTGGCGCTGGTGCGTTATTTGCAGTTTCGGGCGTTAGCTATCGCGGGGCGACTTTATCGCTTGGCCTTGACGACCCATTGGCGCGCGCGGGGCTGACGCTGGCGGCGGTGACGGCCATGCAGACGGTGGCAATGTTGATCTGGCTGCGCTGGCGGTCGCCGGGGCAGGTGAGCGCCGTTTGGGCGGCGCGGCGTGTGGCCATCTGGGTGGGGCTGATGTCCATGGCGGGTTCGTTCTGCTGGTTCACGGCGTATACCTTGCAGAACGCGGCCTATGTGAATGCAGTGGGGCAGGTGGAGTTGGTGTTCAGTGCGCTGGCGTCTGTCCTTGTGTTTCGGGAAAAGATCAGCATGCGCGAATGGGCTGGCATGGCGGTTCTGCTGATTTCGATCATTATGTTGGTGCTGGTGATTTAAAGGACCGAGCGCAGGTGTTTTGCGCCTTAGTCTGGGAACGCGCCGCCACGCAAACGCAGGAACAGGCTTTCTTCATCGTTATTGCGAAAGTAGGGCACGCTGTCGGGCGGAGAGGTGTCGCCTGCGCGCGCAGCAATTTCGCTAAGCACCACTTCGGTGATAAATGGCATATCGAACGTGCGTACTTGATCCAGCGCAATCCATTGTAAATGAGACAGTTCATCTGACGCGGCGCTGAAATCGTCGAGGTCCGAGGTTAAGTCATCGGCATCGACCAAGAAAAAACGCGCATCAAATCGGCGCGGGCGGCCGGGCGGGGTCAGAGCGCGAAACACAAATTGCAAAGGGGCGGCGTGGGGCAGATGGCCGGTTGCCGCAAATTCCTGCCAATCCGGCGGGGGCGCGTCCCAAGTCCCGGGCAGGCCAAGGACTTGACCCGTCTCTTCGAACAACTCGCGGATGGCCGCGGCGGCAAGGGCTGGGCCAAGGCCGGGCGCGCTGTCGTCTTCAAGGCGACGTGCACAGGGGGCAGCAAGAGAACTGGCCAAAAGGACCGTGTGATCACCTTCGTCCACGGCCCCACCGGGAAAGACAAATTTGTTCGGCATGAACACAGCGTTGGCGCCGCGCTGACCCATCAGGATGCGCGGCGCTGTGGTCCGGTCGCGCAGCACGATGACTGTGGCTGCGTTTCGCACTTGCGTTTTGTCGACGGGGGCAGGCGGTTCAGTCATAGGTTGCCGTTGTTACATATCTGCCGAGTTTAGGCCTTTCATTCGCGTGGCGCAAACCCACCCATGCCGCGGGCCCATTGAAACCCGACAATTGCCCCTTTCAAACGCGGCAGCAAATAAAGCGACAAGCCGACACATCCAACGGCAAAAATTGTGAACAGGACCAACGGTTCGGGCCGCCATTTTGCGAACACAAAATGTAGCAATGGCGCCATGATGTGCCCAACCAGCAAAAGCGTCAAGTAGGCTGGGCCATCGTCAGCGCGGTGATGAGAATAATCAAGCTTGCAGACGGGGCAACTGTCCGCGACCTTCAAATAGCCTTTTAGAAGGTTTCCCTGACCGCATCGTGGGCATTTGTTGCGCCAACCCCGCAACAGTGCAGGGCGCGTAAGACGAGGGTTGCTGGTTTGAGTGTCGGTCATGGGATCGCTGTGCACGTTGGTTTTCCTAGGTAGACAAGTGGCAAGCATGCGCCTCTACGCGCGAATGTGGAATTGCACATTGTGTCCTTGCGTCCAGATGTCGCGTAATTGCCATTTTTATTTAGTGCAATTTTTTTCGACAGAATGGCGCGCATTGATCGTTTGATAGTCATGCGGCGGCAAAAAGAGCCCCCGCACACTGAGGTAAAACGGAGTACTACCTGATGCAACGAAGCACATTTATCGCCGCCATCGCAGCTGCCGCAATCGGCATGACCACGATCTCTGCCATGGCCCGCGAAAGGGGTCCGGACTTCTCGGCCCTCGACACAGATAGCAGCGGCGAAGTCACGCTGACCGAGATGCAGGCGCTGGGCGAGGCCCGCTTTGCCAATACAGATTCGGACGGCGACGGCTTTTTGTCAGTGACCGAATTGGAAGCCGCCGGCTCTGAACGCGCCAAGAAACGTGCGGCTCGGATGATCGAACGTCTGGATGCGGATCAAGATGGCAAGTTGTCCTTGGCAGAAATGAAACAGACGCGACGCGATCCGGCCCGTTTGTTTGAGCGTTTGGACACGGACAACAGCGGGGGCATTTCTGAGGAGGAATTTCAGGAAGCCCGCGCGCATCGCAAAGGGCGTCGCGGCGACAAGCCGAAGAACGATTAATCTTTGTCACGTCCTGCCCCTTGCAAAGGGGCGGGACAACGATGATCAGGACCCAATGACTATGCCGCTTGATAACGATCCGGATACGGATGACGCGGACCTGCTGGCCCGTTACGCGCGGGGCGACGGGGCGGCGGCGCAACTATTGACGGCGCGCTTGACGCCGCGCGTCTTCGGGCAGGCCCTGCGCATGTTAGGAGAAGGCGCAGAGGCTGAAGATGTGGCCCAAGAGGCTATGTTGCAACTGTGGCGCATTGCGCCGGAGTGGCGTCACGGTGAGGCGCAGGTAACCACGTGGCTTTACCGTGTGGTCGCCAATCTGTGCACTGATCGCTTACGCAAACGCAAACGCGCGGCTGTACCGCTTGAGGATGTGTCGGAACCTGCGGATCCTACCCCTTCGGTTGATGCAAAAATCCAGACCCGCGCACGCCATGATGCGTTGCGTGCTGCGCTGGCCGCCCTGCCTGAACGCCAAAGGATTGCTGTTATGATGCGTCATTTTGATGAGGCATCGAACCCCGAGATCGCCGCCGCGCTTGGGATTAGTGTCGAGGCCGCGGAAAGCTTAACGGCCCGTGGCAAACGCGCGTTGGCCGCGACCCTCAAAGGGCAGGTGGCGGCCCTTGGATTTGAAGAAGGATGAATAAAATGACCCATCCCCCCAAAGGCCCGGACGACGAGGCTTGGATCAACCAGATGTTGGATGATCTTGCACAGGCCCCCATTGAGGAAGCGCCTGATGCTTTGATGTCTCGCGTTTTGGCGGATGCGGGTGCAATGTTGCCTGCACCCGGCGGCGTGCGCGTGTCGTGGTGGCGTCAGTTTGTCGAAGGTTTGGGCGGCTGGAGCGCTGTGGGCGGTCTTGTGGCGGCGGCAGCGACGGGATTTGTCATTGGTATTGGTGGCATTGAACCCGCGACCTTTGATGACTTTTTGTCTGCGGACTACGATGCTTATTATGAAAGTCAGGACGTGTTCAGCGCCTTTGGCTGGGACTTGGAGGACGGCTGATCATGGATGCTCATTCTGACAAAAAACGCGCGCCGGTATGGATCAAAATCCTGTTGGCACTGTCCCTAGCCTTGAATTTGGCCATCGCGGGCGTGGTTGCGGGGTTCATACTGCGGGGTGGCCCGCAGGGCGTGCGGGGGCCAAACATGGGCTATGCAATGCCGTATGTTCTGGCATTGCCGCGCGAGGCGCGCCGCGACTTGTTTGGCACGGTGCGCCGCGATGACAGCTTGCCCGATCGCCAGGACCACCGTGCCGATTACCGTGCTATGATTGAGGCGTTGAGCGCGGCACCTTTTGATGCAAACGCCGTGCAATCGGTGCTGGAACGTCAATCCGAAGGGGCCACGCGTCTTCAGGCGGCGGGGCAGGCGGCGTGGCTGCAAGTGGTGAGAGAATTCACTGACGAAGAACGTGCAGCCTACGTCACGCGCCTCGAAGAGCGGATGAACCGTAAGGGATCGAGCAATAAAAACGAGCCGTCCAAGAAATAACAGTATTTTACGCCGCGGGCCGCAACAACGTGACCCGGTCGCGCCCTTCTGCCTTTGCACCGTAAAGCGCTTTGTCTGCGCGCCCCAGCAATGCCTCTGCGCTGAGGGGGTGCGGCGGGTTTGACCTTTTGCGCGGATCGCACACCGTCATCCCAATCGAGATCGTTGCCGTGACGGGCAGTTTTATTCCGGGCACAATGAAAGGTGTGTTGCGGATTACTCTGCAAAGACGCTGTGCCGCTTTCTTTGCGTTGGCAAGGCCAGCGCCGGGCATCACGATCAGGAATTCTTCACCACCGATCCGTGCCACCATATCCACAGCACGCAGGTTTTCGCGTAAACGACGTGCGGTTTCGATCAACACGGCATCTCCTGCTGCGTGCCCCATTGTGTCATTGATCCGCTTAAAGTGATCCATATCTGCGACCATCACTGCAAAAGGTTTGAGGGTATGTTCCGACCGGTCCGCAATGCGTGCCAGATGTGGGATCGCATAGCGGCGATTGTGCAGACCAGTGAGCGGGTCGATCACCGCTGCCTCAACGCCTGAACGCATGGTGTCGCGCAATGCGTCCGACATCCGCTTACGTGTGATCAGTGCGTCAAGGCGCAGCATCAGTTCGGCGGGATCACTTTCCTGTCGCACCAAGTCGTTTGCGCCCATGTCAAGCATTTGCGCCCCAAGGCGGAGATCGGGTTCTGACTGAATAACCAAAATTGCGCTGTGACGGGTGGCAGCGTGGCTGCGAATTGTCGCCAACAATTCAAGCATATCTGAACTTGCGTCAGGCTGAACCGCCAGCACAAAAGCATCCGCAGCTTTGCCTTCTCCGTCGACATTGACGGCAGCTGCCGGAGTACAAACTTTCACAACTGCATTTGTGTGCTCTGCGAGTGCCTTGCGCCAAGACTCTGTGCCGACGGGGTTTTCGGAGATCACGCAAATGGTTTTTTTGGGCCCAAAAGCTGCATTGGGTTCTGCAAAGCCAAGGGCGCGGGACGTACCATCGCGGAGTTTCCATTCACTGGCTGATGCATAAGCGCGCATTATGCTGCGCGTGCGCGCCAACAACAAACGATCATCAATGGGTTTCTCGAGCACATCCTCAACCCCGGCGGCGAACAAGGCCAAACGGTCCTGTGGGCAGCTTGGTGCGCCAATCACTACGACAGGTACTTTGCCCATTAAGTCTGCTTTGCGTAGCCGTTTTGACAATTGCATGGGGCCGCCATCGGGCAATGTGTCTGCACACAAGATCATATCCGGCACGGTGGTCGAAATTATACGCATTGCATCACAGATGCTGACGGCGTGCGTCATTTCGTAATGACTTGCTGCCAATTTCACCCGCAATACGATTCGATTTGTCGCGATCGGATCAATGACGAGAATCTTGCCGTGCATGCGCAGTGTCCAATTCATTTCAATTTCTCTAAGTTCATTCTTTTGTTTGTTTAGGTTAACAAAGGGTTTCGAAATAAAGCGAAAGGCGCTCGGAAATGGCGATGTCGCAAGAATCCGCCGAGATCATCGGCATACAGGCGCTTACGTGGATGGTGAGCAACGAAGAGTTGTTGCCGGTCTTCCTTGGCGCGACAGGCGCGAGCGAGGCTGATATGCGTACGGGCGTCGGTGATGCGGCTTTTTTGGGCGCGCTTTTAGAGTTCATTATGATGGATGACGCCTGGGTGCGCGATTTTTGTGACTCGGTCCAACTGCCTTATGAGCAACCGATGTTTGCACGCATGGCGTTGCCCGGCGGCGATCAGGTGCATTGGACATGACGACCTTTGCGCCAGTCCGCGGGATCATCTTTGACAAAGACGGCACGCTTTTTGAC
>CAZJAW010000161.1:0-5896 GCA_964544035.1 uncultured Rhodobacterales bacterium | reverse complement strand
CAAAGGCCGATACGATCAGGTACAGAATACCAATATCTTTGTGGTTGGTGGACATGAACCAGCGGGTAAAGAACCCACGTTCGTCTTCATGCTCGTGCCCGTGAATGGCTGCGTCTGCCATGCGGTGCCTCCTGGCTTGGGTAAAGGGACGCGCCAGTTCTATTGACGCGTAGATTCCTTGTGGTTCTAGAGATTTGAACGCGGCGCTTCAATGGGCGATCCTGACGCAGGTAGGTCGAAATTGTCGCGGGCTGCCCAATGCAAATTTATACGCTTGCGCGCGTGTTGCGGCGCAACGCCTTTGGAGGGCGGGATCGGGCGCAAAGTGGATCGGAGCGCTGGTGCAATGAATGTCAAAAATGCCAGCAAAATTAAAGGATTGTTTCTGAATCCTTAAGTAGCACTGTGTCTGCCCATGCATTGTTTCCATTTCTTGTCCCTCCACCGTCAAATGGCCTTTTTTCAACGGAAGGCAGAACACATTGGTTGCCAAATTTGACCGCTTTTACCTTTCATTTCTTGTCCGAACCAAACGGTTAATGAAAAATTAACGAAAGGTGGACGTCGATGGCCACGTACGACAACACAAATCTCGGTGCCGAGGCTGATCAAATTATTTCCGGCACAACAGGCGCAGATATGGTAACTGACGCCGTTAGATCGGACACTTTAACAAGTGATGACGTGTTGGTTGGCGGAAGCAGCGATGGCGTGATCACTGACTTCGATGTGAGCAACTCTGGCGCGATTGATGACGCCGACACAACCAACAACGATTTTATCGATCTGAGCGCTTACTACGGCCACATCAGTGAATTGCGTACGGACATGGATGGTGATGGAATTCTGAACCAGTCGACCGGAAATTTATCTGACAGAGCGTCATTGGGTGGTGGGGCGCAGACCGTGAATGACACCTCGTCGTCAGTTTTGGCTGCGGACAACATCAACGTGGCCTGTTTTGCAAAGGGCGTGCTGATCGAAACCGAAGACGGGCAAGTGCCTGTTGAACAGTTGAAACGCGGTATGCGTCTGCGCACGTCCGATGGCGGGTTGCGCCCTCTACGCGCGCTGTTGCGAAGCAAAGTGGATGGTACGGGCGAACTGGCCCCGGTCCGTATTTGTGCGGGAACGTTGGGCAACGACCGCGATCTATTGGTTTCTCCGGCGCACCGCATGTTGATCTCTGGCTGGCGGGCAGAGATGCTTTATGGTTGCGATGAGGTCCTTGTCAGTGCAGCCCATTTGGTGCGCGGCGATATGATCACCCGCGTCCCCATGGAGCGCGTGACCTACTTTCACGTCTTGCTGGACCGTCACGAGATCATCTTTGCCGAAGGGGCTGCCACCGAAAGCTATCATCTGACGCGCGAAGCCGTCGATGCGGCCGAATACGGTGATTTCGAAGAAGGTGCCGCCGCGATGGAAATCGAACGCACGTATCCGGAACTGTTGTTGTGTGTCAGCCGTTGCGCGCGTCCGGTGATCCAAGGGTACGAAGCCCGCGCCCTGTCAGGCATGCTTTAGGCGGACGTTTCACCAAAGACTGCGCTAAAACTCTGGCGCAGTGCCACGTCCACATCATCCATCGTGACAGGCAAACCCAGATCGACAAGGCTGGTCACACCATGATCGGCAATGCCGCAAGGCACGATGCCGTCAAAATGCGAAAGGTCGGGTTCGACGTTGATCGAGAGCCCGTGAAAGCTGATCCATTTGCGCAGCCGGATGCCAATCGCTGCAATCTTGTCTTCGGCCACTTGACCATTTGCGTACAGAGGCCTTTCAGGTCGTTCGACCCAGACACCGACACGGCCGTCGCGGATATGCCCTGTGACGTTAAAGGTGTCGAGCGTGGCAATCACCCATGCCTCAAGGTCTTGGACAAAGGCGCGCACGTCATGCCCGCGCTTGCCCACATCCAAAAGCGTATAGGCGACGCGCTGGCCGGGTCCGTGATAGGTGTACTGCCCACCGCGTCGCGTCTGATGCACTGGGAAGCGGTTTGGGTCGGTGAGGTCCTCGGCTTTGGCGGACGTGCCAGCCGTATATAGGGCAGGGTGTTCCAGCAGCCAGATGCACTCGTCTGCTTCACCTGCCGCTATGGCGGTGGCGCGCGCTTCCATCCAAGCCTCGGCCTCGCGGTAATCGGTCAAACCCGGCGTTGTGATCCATTCCACCATATGCAGTTCAGGGCAGCAGCCCGGCCTCTTTGATTTTGGCAACATTGGCACGGCTGACGGGGATTTCTTTGCCCGTACCCATCGTCAGGATCGCACGGTCCCCTTCGCGGCGTGCGGCTGTGACGTGGTCAAAGGCGGCCCAATGCGAGCGGTGCACTTGTGCGCCCTTTGTGTCACCCACTTCATTTATGGCATCAGACAGGCGCAGAAGGATCAACTCCTCGGCCTGCGTGGTTTGAACGCGGACATAGTGGTCTTCGACTGAAAGCGCCACAAGAGGGCCACGCTTGTCGAGCGGTAAACGATCAAGGATGCGCACCGGGTTAGACACAACTTCGGCTGGGGTGGCCTGACGGCGTATTATGGCCAGCACCACCGAAACAATGATCGCAATCGCAAAGTTCGTTCCCAAAAAGGCCGGCAGACTGTCGCGATCAGGAAGCCAGCCATAAACGATATAGTTGATCATCAACAACACGAGCAGGATAGACACGCCCGTTGCAAGTGCTGTGACGGCGAGATGCACCCAAAAGCCGAAGCGGGCCAAAGGACTTTTCAACAAGGCATCACACAGTGTTCCCGCACTGTACGTGAGCAAGACCGTGATCAGCCAATAGGCAATGCGCGGCAGCAATGTCAGGCGCACATCCGTGCCGAACGGACCCGCGACCCCCAAGACCAAACCAACGCCCAATATCGCCACCAGCGTTGCCGGGTGCCCCATATGGGCCCGCCATTTACGAAGCGCGGATTGCGGATGGCTGTCACTCACGAAGCGGACCCTTTGTTTGGCGCAATCGCCATGGAAAGGCTGCGCGTGCCTTGTCTAGCTGAGGGCCAATCCACAGCGCAACACGAAAGGTCCGCCTCCATGTCTGTCTCGATCCTACCACTGCTTGACGCCAGCCCTGTTATCCAGTTCCACGTCGCATCGGCCAGCACGGCACTGTTGCTTGGCCCATTGGCGCTTTATCGCAAACGCCGCGATCGGCTGCATAAAATTTCCGGCTATTTTTGGGTTTTGGCCATGGGGATGACTGCGCTGTCATCCTTTTGGATTCACGACTTCCCGGTGATCGGCCCGTTCAGCCCGATCCATTTGTTGGCGGTCCTTGTGCTGTGGTCTTTGTATAAAGGCATGGGCCATGTGTTTGCCGGGCGCATCCGCGAACATGAGATCGTGATGCGCAGCCTTTACATGAACGGTCTGCTGGTGGCGGGTATGTTCAATTTCCTGCCCGGACGGGTCACCAACCGAATGGTTTTTGGCGAGGCGTCCACCCTTGGGTATGTCGTGATTGCGCTGGGCCTAAGTGCCATTGTTATTGCGGGGGTGCGCCGTCGGCGCGCGCTTAAGCAGCCTGCTCCTGGGCCACACGTTGCAAAAGCTGGGCGTAGTTCTCTGCCCCTTGCGCACCAGTGACCAGATATTTGCTGTCAAAGACCATCGATGGTACGCCTGAAATCCCGCGAGACGTCCAGAACTGCTGTTTCTCGCGCACCGAGTCTGCCAATGAACCTTCTTCCAACACTTTGGTCGCTGCATCGCGGTCAAGACCGACGCTCGCAGCCACATCCACCAATACCTCCGCGTCGGAGACGTCGCGCTGATCTGTAAAGTGCGCGGCAAAAAGCGCCATCTTCAACGGGTGTTGCAGCCCTTGAGACAGGGCAAAGTCCAGCATTTGATGCGCAGCAAAGCTGTTGACGATGCGGCTGTCGGGGGTCAATTGAAAGTCGATTCCCAAGGCCGCGCCCATCTCGCGCATTTTGGCGCGGTTCTGTGCGGATTCTTCAGGGGTGGAGCCATATTTTTCGACAATATGTTCGCCTAGGTTTTGCCCCTCAGGCGGCATCGCGGGGTTAAGCTCAAACGGATGCCAAAGGATGCGCGCCCCCATACCCGTTGCCCCAAGCGCCTGTTCAAGTTGGCGAAAGCCAACGATGCACCATGGGCACATAATGTCAGATACGATATCGATCTGGATGACGGGGTCAGTCGCGGGCGCAGACATAAATGTACTCTCTGTCATGGATGATTGTTTCTAGATCATAGCCCGCAGCGGCAATTTCAAGCTCAAATCCAGCTTAAACGAGGCGCATTTGGAAAATTGGCTTTCCAAATCCCGTTTGGGTGGTAGGCTCGCGTCACATTTTATTCTGGAGGTTTTTCATGTTCTCTAAGACTGTGACCGCGTCGGTCCTTGCCCTGTCCGTCGCCATTTTGCCAGCCGAACGCGCCACTGCTGATGCAGGCGACTTCGTTGCAGGGGCCATCATCGGCGGTATCGTCGGCCACGCAGCAACCAAGCAGAACCAACGCAAAAAGGCGGCGACCCGCACTCAAAGATCAGTTTCTTCTAAGCCAAGAGCTGCTAAGCCACGGCTTCCGTCGACCCAAGAAGGGCGCGAAATTCAGGCATCTTTGAATTACTTTGGGTTCAACGCAGGGACAGTCGACGGACAGTTGGGGCGGCGGTCGCGCAATGCGATCTCTTCCTATCAAGCCTATATGGGATATCCTGTGACCGGGGCATTGTCGCCGTTTGAACAGAACCTTCTGATCAGCTCGTACAATCGTGCGCAGGCGGGGGGCTATGCTGTTACGCAACAGGCCGCTGCCAATGTGGATGGCACGCGCGGATTGTTAAAAACGTACCGCGCTGAACTGGCAGGCCAACAAGCCGTTCCAGCACAACAAGGCACAACTGTCGTTGTAGCGCCTCAGCCAACGGGCCCGGTTGCAACAACCACAACCACAACTGTTGTGGCCTCAGCGCCAGCTTTCGCGGCTGAAACCACTGAACCCCAAACGGCATTGCCAAACTTCTTGGGCAGTGGCGCGCAGCCTTCACTGGCGTCGCACTGCAACACCGTGTCGCTACTGACCAACACCAATGGCGGCTTTACAACTGCAGCGGCGATGACTGACCCCAACATTGCCTTGAACGAACAGTTCTGCCTGGCGCGCACCTATGCCATCGCCAAAAGCGAGGACATGATTTCCAAAGTACAGGGGTTCACCTCTGATCAAATCGCAGCACAGTGCCAACAGTTCGCGCCGGCTATGCAGCCTTATGTGGCGGCTCTTGGCCTAAAAACGCAGCCTGAAGTGGTGCAAGACGTGGCTAGTTTCATCCTGACCACCGGCATGTCGCCTGCTCAGCTGAAAGGCACCGCGCAAATTTGCATGGGCGTTGGCTATCGCACCGATGACATGGATGTAGCGTTGGGATCGGCCTTGATGCTGTTTGCCATGGGTGATCGTGTCTATGGCGAAGTTATGGGCCACCACTTGGCGCAAGGGTTTGGCACTTCCAAACGCATCGACTCTGCGCGTGCGTGGTACGCTCAGGGCCTGAACGCCATCGACAGTGGTGAACCTGCGGTTTTTGCCCCCGGCCAGCCTGAGCGCACAGAATTGCTGCGCAAAGCGTCGTTGACGCTGGGAACGTCCAATTCGTCTTTGACGGCTGAACAGCCGCTGGTGCAACCAGCCTCGTTGCCCAGTTTTGGTGTTGTCAGCGAATAGGCGACACAACATGTTAACGCGGGAAGAACCGGGGCCTTGCAAGGTCTCGGTTTTTCTTTGCGGTTTCGCTCTTGGCAAGGGTCGCGTTCATCGCTAAAGACGCCACACCAAGTCAAGGCATGCGGCCGTGGCGGAATTGGTAGACGCGCAGCGTTGAGGTCGCTGTGAGGTAACACTCGTG